>NZ_JBHIQG010000017.1:0-20601 GCF_042196425.1 Bartonella sp. AD328YNZD
CTTCGTCCAGATCCAGGATCAACCCCTTTGGCCTTACCAGTAAGGACTGCATTGCGTTATTACGAAGGGCGTGGGCAAAATTGGGAACGAGCAGCCATGATTAAAGCACGTCCAGTTGCTGGCGATAAGAGGGCGGGTTTTAACTTTCTCAAAGAGCTTTTTCCCTATGTGTGGCGGAAGTATTTAGATTATGCTGCTATTGCTGATATTCATTCGATCAAACGTCAAATTCATGCGCATAAAAGTTATGGTCAAATTGCAGCTTATGGCCATAATATAAAGTTAGGTCGTGGGGGTATTCGTGAGATTGAGTTTTTTGTTCAGACACAACAACTTATTGCTGGTGGGCGTTTTCCTCAATTGCGTGGACGTCAGACGGTTGCAATGTTGGCAGAACTTCATGCGCTTGGTTGGATTAGTGAGAAAACGAGAGATAGTCTTATAAAAAGTTATGCTTTTCTGCGAAATGTGGAACATCGTATTCAGATGCTTGCAGATGAACAAACGCATCTTCTCCCAAATGATATTACTCAATTCACGAGTGTTGCCTATTTAATGGGCTATCAAGACAGTAGCAGTTTTATCCGTGATTTATTAAAAACACTTCAGGTTGTTGAAAAACATTATGCTGCACTGTTTGAGAATGAGCAAGAACTTGGTTTAGAAATTGGTAATTTAGTTTTTACAGGTGAAGAAGATGATCCAGAGACATTAATAACGTTAAGCCGTTTAGGCTTTGAAAGAGCAAGTGATATTTGTCGTATTATGCGCACCCTTCACTGTGGTCGTTATAAAGCAACGCAATCAGCCGAAGCACGCGAGAGATTAACGGAATTAACGCCAGCTCTTTTGAAAGCTTTTGGCGCGACAAAGCGAGCTGATGAGGCGATGTTGCGTTTTGATAGTTTTTTACAGGGCTTACCCTCAGGAATTCAACTTTTTAGTCTTTTGCAATCTAATCCCTCTCTTTTGGATATGCTTGTCCTTATTATGGGGGCTGCTCCACGTCTTGCAGAAATTATTGCACGCAGGTCCCATGTTTTTGATGGAATGTTAGATCCGAATATTCTTTCAGAATTACCGACCAAAATGTACTTAGAAAAACGGCTTGAATATTTTCTTGAAAATGTTCTTTCTTATGAGGAAATTCTTGACCATTTAAGAATTTTTGCAGATGAACAACGTTTTTTGATTGGTATTCGAATTTTGAATGGTACAATTACAGGAGAAAGAGCGGGTTTTGCTTTTACTGCGCTTGCTGATCTTATGATTACAAAAACATTTGCTACCGTTCAAGAGGAATTTTCTCGTCTTCATGGTCGTATTAAAGGGGGGCGTGTTGGCATATTGGGTATGGGGAAGCTTGGAAGTCGCGAATTAACGGCAGATTCTGATGTTGACCTCGTTTTGCTTTATGAACACGATGATGATGCAGAAATATCTGATGGAGAAAAGCCTCTTTATATCTCTCAATATTATACGCGTTTAGCACAGCGCCTCGTTTCTGCTTTATCCACTCTTACAAGCCAAGGTGTTCTTTATGTCGTTGATTTAAGATTACGGCCATTAGGCAATAAAGGACCTATTGCTGTTTCTTTTCCATTTTTTAAAAAGTATTATCGCCAAGAAGCATGGATATGGGAATATCTTGCTTTAACAAGGGCTAGAGGCATTGCAGGAGATCCTGATTTTTTACAAAAGCTAGAAAATGAAGTGTGTGCAATTATTGCTATTTCTCGTGATAAGAAGGAAGTTGCAAAAGAAGTATGTGAAATGCGTTCCTTGATTGCAAAAGAAAAGCCGCCAAAAAATCAATGGGATTTAAAAACGATGTCTGGTGGCATTATGGATTTGGAGTTTATTGCTCAATTTTCTCTTATTACGCATGTCATTGAGTTTCACATTGGAGAGACGACAGCAGATATTTTAGATAATTTACCAAATAGTTTTCTTAATCAGTCATGTGTTGCTGATTTACATTATGCCTATGGTCTCTATACAAATTTGAGTCAAATTATACGACTTTGCTTAAATGATTCTCTTGATCCCAATGATATGCCAGCTGGATTAAGTGATCTTTTGTTAAAGAGTGTTGGGGAACCTGATTTGCTTCGTGTTGAAAAATTAATTGCAGAAACTGGGCAATTAGTCTGTTCAGTTTTTACGAAAGTCATGAAACATTAAATGTATTTTATAATGCTTTTATGAAATTATTGAATGCGATTATTAGATAAAATCATAAAAAGATATTATAGAAGCTTAAAAATTATTAATTCCATTTTTATATATTAATTTTGATATTTTATGTCATATAGGTTTGAGAGATCTAGAGAGTAAAAACCATTCTCTACTTATTTCTTCAAGTGTCATGAAAGAGTTTCTCTATCAAAAAAAGTCATTCTAGGTGTTATTCTTTATACAAAAAGAAATAAGGACTAGATTTTAGCGAATGATGTTGCTCATGTATATGATACAAGAATATGGATCAGTTATAAATCAGTAGTATTATATTAGATATACTTATCAAGTTAGAGATATTAAACACAATAATTATATTCAATAATGTTTTTGTCATATTAGATTTATATAAAATATTATAGAGGTAGTGGATATATATTATTTATTATTATACAAATATATTGAAGTAAATATGATAAAAAGTTTTATTGATTATATATCTCATTTTTTAAAAAAATTGATATTGGAGTTGTTTATATTATTATGGATAATAATGAAATATCCATCTATGAAAGCTATTATAAAGTAATACTTTAAGAAAATTATAAATAATTTTTTTAAAGTATTTATAATAATTATTTATTAAAAAATAATTTTATTTTTAAATAGGAGTTTAAAGTTTTTAACTGTGTCATTTTTGCTATAGATTTTTTGCAAAAAATGTGAAACGATTTACTATTATTTATGTATCACATTAGCTTTTAGGGGAGCAATTATGATTACAAAGTATTTAATCTCAACATCTATATTTTCTTTAATTTCAATTTCTATCGTACAGGCAGCGGATAGCGTTATTCCTGAACAGCCTGTTCCTGTTATTGCAGCGCCTTCTTTTTCTTGGACAGGATTTTATCTTGGAGGGCAGATTGGAAACTTTTCAGGCAAAACGACTGCAAGTTATTTAAAAAAAGAGACAGGGATATGGAATCCAGTTGGAAAAGAGAATTTGCCTAAACTTTCTGGTTTTATCGGGGGCGTTTATGCAGGTTCCAATATTGATATCGATAATGGTTTTATTATAGGTATTGATACGGATGTTATGTGGTCTAATAAAAAAAGTACGAAGGATATCCCTCTACCAAAAAATAAACCTGAAGAAACATCAAAATCTTTAGAAAGAACAGGTTACACGAGAGATTCTCATGAGGAGGAATCTCCAGCGTTGCCTATTGAGGCTATACAGCATACTTTAAAACAAAAATGGTCTGGTGCTACGCGAGTGAAAGTTGGTTTTGCACTTGAACGTATGATGCCTTATGTTTCTGGAGGAATTGCTTATACGCAACTTCAGAATATTTTTGCGGCAGTAGCTGATAGCAAAAATGGAGAAGTTGATTTTTCTGATTGGTTGCATGATGAAAAAAAGACCATGATTGGTTATACCCTTGGAGGTGGTATTGATTTTGCAATGACTGATAATATTATTGTACGTGCAGAATATCGTTATTCAGATTTTGGCAAAAAGAAATTCATACAGGATAAATTTGAAATGGGCTACAAGACAAACGATTTCCGTGTGGGTGTAGCTTATAAATTTTAATTTTTTGCAGAATTAAACACTTCAAAAGTCTCATTTTCGAATGAGGCTTTTGTTTTTCAGATATGTTCTAGTAAATATCCTTTACTCAAAAAAGCTACTATTTTATTCGAACAATACTTTGATTTGTAAATATAAATTAATTTTTGTCATGTTGAGTCAGAGACCCAAGTGTCATAAGATTTTCTCATTTTTAACCTATACCATATTGAACCAATCTAAACCATGTCTTTTGCACACCAAAAAGAGGGAGATTCGTGAGATAAAAACATTCAAGAAAGAATAAAAATGCTTCTTATGAACCATATTAAGTGCTAAAAACTTTCGCTACATTAGGGGGTGGCGAAGTATGAGATTTGATACGAGCTTGCTTTTCCATAAACGTGAAGATGGTGTTGCTGAATGGACTTAACATTACATCATTCATAGGTGCCGTCGGGAAATGGGTTTGGGTGCTTTAAAAGATGCTTTTTTAAACCAACATGTGAATTGGCAAGCTAATGGCATTTTATTTTATTTGAAAGATTTCTCATACAATCAACTTTTCTGTTTTGCGGTATCGTAAAATATTTTATTTAATAACAAAAAGCTCGCAAAAAATTCTAAAGAACATAAAATTACATCCACAATGTAACTCAATAATAAAATAATTATAAAGAGTATTATAAAGTGATTTATAGGAAAAAATAGATGAAAAATTAGGAATTTATTGAGACATAAAAAATATTATTACCTATGTTTTTTATCGAAACATAATCTATTATTTTTCCTAATTTTTTAATGTACGATAATAAATTTTGAGTGAAATAGTAATGGATCATTTCAAATCTATTTACGATAAATCAATCAACATCATTTGTTTATGAATCACAAGTATATTGGGTTATTTAAATTATATACTTTAGTTATTATTTGGCTTTTTTAGCCATTGATTTTCAGGCATAGAAGCTGAATGAGCTTCTCTATTATTCTATAAAATATCATCATTGTAATAATATAAGGATTTTACGCATTAGATGCTTTTGGAGGAGTGGATGATGAAATTCAAAGCAGGGTTTATGTGTAGAGCTTTGTGAAGTAAATCACATGTGCGATTAGCAGCTGGAACCCTTGAGACAAGAATCCGAATTATTTATAAATCAGATGTGGTAGAATTTTCGTCCTTTAGGGCGGGAAGGAAGAAAACCAAAACCGATAAGTTTGTAAAAAGCTAGTCACATAAGTGGGGCTGCAGATGGAACTGTCTGAGAAAAATTGATCTATTGACAGAGAAGGTGAAACTTTATCTTTTAAGGAGAAAAAGGAAATAAGAATTATGATTTCCAAAGGGATATGAAATAAAAATATTTTCATTTTTGGTTGTTTGGGCAACTATGAAGGTGTTTAAAGATTAATTGTTTCAGTACATGCAATCTCGTTTTTGGGGTTGATAATGCTATAACGTTGTAATTGGCAATGCCATTGATTTTGTAAGCGTTCAATGGAAAATAAATTAAAGCCTGCGGGTGGTTTTTTATCTCCAAAAGCTTGTGATGCGGAAGGAACACCAACAATAGGGATTTTTTTAATTGGTCCTTCAATGTAATTCAATGTGGGTAAATGAGTATGTCCGTGAAGAATAAGCTCACAACCGTGGTATTTGATAACGTCTAGAAAACGTTTTATATCCCGTAGTTTTTTATGCCAAGACGTTGCCTTTGGAAAGGGGGGGTGGTGAATCATGACGACACGAAAAAGGTTGCGCTGTGCTGCTTCCTTTAAAAAGAGCGGTAAAGTTTGCGCTTGCATTTTACCAAAATAACCGGAAGCTTGAAAAGGCAATGTCGCAATGGCTGAAGAAGCTGCTATGATGGCAACATTTTTACGAATGCGCATATAAGGAAAGACGCTTTTTTGAGGGATGTCACCTGTAATCCAAGGTTTAAAAAGAGTGCATGCTTTTTGTAAAGCGCCGCGGACATAGGCATCATGATTTCCAAATGTCAAAGAAATATTTTGGGGTTGTCCTAAGTTAAGGAGCCAACGATACGCTTGTTCAAATTCCTTATCGAGAGCAAGATTGACAAGATCACCAGAGATCACCAGGTGATCAGGCTTTGTTTTTTTCAAGGCATCCATTAAAGTTTCTAAGACATTTGTTGCCATCTGACTCTTACGTTTTTTTTGCCAGTTCAGATAACCGGTAAGACGCTTCCCAGAAAGTTCAAAAAGGGAAGGTTGCGGGAGAGGGGAAAGATGTACATCCGATATATGGGCAAGATAAAACATAAAAGCTCGTAGAGTATTAAAAACGATTTAAAGAATAAACATAAGATAACTTAGTGTTTAAAGGCAAGAAAGATGGTAAAATGAAAATTAGCTTGCAAAAAAGAATGTCTCAAACGGAATGTTCCAAATAGAATATCCCTAATAAAATATTATTGTGTCGTACATTCACATATTTGTAAAAAACATTTCTCAATGCGTTTGAGCTAATTTCAAGACGGTACTCGATATTATAATGGAAAGCTTCTGTGAACTATATAGGGCTTACTGTACACTACCATCTCTACGCTTATACAAGGTGCAAATAAAAAACATCATACTATTTTCCCCCAATTTTATGAAAATTCTTGCTTTGCTTTAAGAGGATTTATAAGAGGTATTTCACTCTTTTCTTCAATGGTTTCTATCCATACAGCATTTCTTCTAATAATACGCAAGAGAATGTTTTTTATTATTTTAATATGAGGATATTGGAAATAAGGAGAATTCCACTGTATTTTGAGTTATAAATCAATACGTTATATAATTATAAAAGACAAGTAAATACGTAAAAGGATAAGCTAAATTTAAAAACTATTATACTAAATTTCAGATTTTTTAACGGCCTTCACGATACCACATGCTGCTCAACAGTAAAAGGCAGGCAAGCAGTGCAAAAAAGCCAGAAAATATCGAAAAATAAAAGGTATTGATTAAACGGGTTTCGGTTGCTTCTTTCAGAACAATTGAATGTGCTGGGGAAGAGGACGGACTTTTTTTTGATTGAATCAGCTTGAATGGAGGAAGATGAAAATTTTCTTTTCCCTCAGGGTGTAAACGTCCGATGTAGCCACCAGTGTGCTTAATAATGGGGGCCAGTTTTTCTTGTGTTGAAGTCAAGTCAAACAACTCAAGATTATCGAGCATCCCTACAGAAGAAAGTATTGTTAAATCGCCATTTTTAATGGTAAAAACTCCTGTCTCATCAGTGGTCACAGTTGCAGTAAAAAGGCCTTCTTGTTCTTTGGTGAGAGTAATATTTTCTTTTTTTCCAGAGGGAAAGATTATTTCGACGGGCTCTGGATGCTCTTTGAGGGTTTGGCGGCGAATTGTTAAATGATGATTGCTGCTGGTTGCACTTAATTTTTCTTCTTCAAGTTCTGGTTCTTTCATAAGCCAATGGGCAATTCGTCGATAAAGAGCAGCATAAGGACCTCCGCCTTCGAAACCTCTAGCCCAAAGCCAACTTTCATCGGAAAGCAACATGCCTACACGCCCTTTATCAACATGGGAGAGAATTAAAAGTGGTTGTTCATTGGCTCCTTTCATGAGGGCGATTCCGTTATTTATATTTTGAATAGCAATTTGTCGCAACCATTGTCCCCATTGAGAAGCTGGAAGGTTAAGTGTTGCAAGACCCCTTGTGACAGGATGGCGCTCACCTTCTTTGGTTAATGTGGGGCGAAAAGGTTTTTCAATAATAGTTCCATTGGGCAATGCCGGTAGAATGCTTATTAAAGGTGTTTTCGCAAGTGAGTTTTTTTGGGTAAATTCAGGTCCTGTTACCATCAACAATGCACCCCCCTTTTGTACATATTGGGCGATATAATCATAATAGATTAAGGGGAGAACAGTAGAGTGCTGGTAGCCATCAAGGATGATGAGATCAAAGTTATTAATTTCTTCAACAAAGAGTTTTCTTGTGGGAAAGACCACTAAGGATAATTGGCTTGAGGGCGTATTATCTGCTTTGGTGGGGGGACGCAAAATAGTAAAGTGAACAAGATCAATATTGGAGTCACCTTTCAAAAGGTCTCGCCATGTCCGTTCTCCATTATAAGGAGCACCTGAAATAAGAAGAACGCGTAAATTTTCTCTGATTCCTTCAATAATTGTTATAGCGCGGTTATTTTCAAAGCTTAGTTCACCTTTGTATGGATCAGTTATAACTTGGATAATATTTTTTTCAGCATGAGGAAGAGTAATTTCAGTTTGAAAAATCACGCCAGGAGTTACAGAATAATGGCCAATGTCTTGTCCATTGACGCTTAGTGTAATATTTGCTTTCTGTGGTATTGTTTTTTTGGCGGGGCCTTTATCTTCTACCAAAATAGAGAGCGTTTGTGGTTTGTTGACAAGGGCAAAGCGTGGAGGAGAAATAAACTTGATTTGGCGATCAAATTCATCTGAGTATCCTGTAATCAAAGCATTGAGAGGTGCTTCATGATGAAGATCTGATAGGTCAGGGATGTCATGCACTTGTCCATCAGTGATAAAAATGGTTCCTGCATAAAGAGAGAGTGGTACATCAGATACTGCTTGTGTTAAAGTCTCAAACAAATTCGTTGAGGGCGCATACTGATTATCAGCAAGTTTTCCAGCTTCAATAAAACGTGGTTCAAATTGTGGATAATGCGCCAATACTTGAGTTAATTGCGCGCGCGCTTCATCACTGTCGTTTGTACGTGTTCCAAATGTTTGGCTTTTGCTGCGGTCAATAATAATTCCCACTGTGCTTTTCAGTGGTTCGCGCTGTTCTTTTATGATCATTGGATTAAGCAAAGCAAGGATGAGGGCGCTTAATGCCATCAGACGAAATATAGAACCTTGACGTTGCGTAACAAGACCAACAACGACAAAAAGAAAGGATATTCCGCTTAAGAGCAGAATCCAAAAGAGTGGTAAGAAAGGCTGAAAAGTGAAAAGTGGTATCATTGCCTTCTTTCTCTTTTAAAGCGTTCCAAGAGCGCAGGAACATGAACTTGGTCCGCTTTATAGTTTCCTGTAAGCACATAAAGAACAATATTTAAACCTGCGCGAAATGCCCATAGACGTTGCATTGGATCATTGGGAACAAGGGGATATTTCCATGTTCCTTTTTCATCGAGTGCCCAAGCACCGGCAAAGTTATTTGCGGTGATGAGAAGAGAACTTACGTTATCACCACTGGCAAGAGAATTTTTATTTTTTTTGTTTGTTGATGAGGATTCAACCCATAAAGGTGAACCACGGTAGAGACCAGGAAAATCTGGCATAATATAAAAGGAACGTGCAACAACGTGATCGGTTGATGCTGGCTCAATGGATGGAATATTTAATCCTTTTAAGATGGTTCGTAATCTTTGCGTTTCTGGAGTGGCATCTCCTTCAAGATTAAGATTGCTCTTTATCTGATCGCGTGTGTCAAATAAAATTGTTCCCCCATGTTTCATAAAATTATTTATTTTTTCAAGGCTTTTGGGAGTTGGTATAGGACTCTCAACATCAATTGGCCAGTAAATAAGAGGATAAAAGGAGAGTTCATCTTTATCGAGATCAAGTGCTGTAACAGAGCCAGGGGAAAGCATTGTGCGCTCTGCAATAAATTGGCTTAAGGCTTCTAGACCACTTTTACTCGTTGTATCAATTTCACGATTGTTGGTTATAACGTAGGCAAGATGTGTTGCACCAGCGGCTTGTACACTATCATGATGATTTTCTGTCGTTTGTGCATGAAGAATTGGAGCATATGCAAACAAGGCAATAAGAATTATGAGAGGGAGGAAAAACATATTATGCCGTTTATTGAAAGAAAAAATACCTCCCATCCATAAAATGAGAAAATTATCAAAGGCGAATAATAAGATGGCTAATCCTAAAAGTGGACCGGTAAGATTTTTTTCTTTTGTATCGTAAGATAAAGGACTCTTGTTAAGAGAAGGTGGCAATGATGATTGTTTCATCAAGCGCGATGAATGAGTTAAGAGATTAAGCGCATAAAAATTGTTTTTGACACCATAAAGTCCTGGTGGGGTATGATAGGAAGGACGGGGTGGATTTTGAGCATCAAAGACCAGTGGAACAATATCAGAGGATGGTACTTGTAATTGTCCGTCAACGGCTATAGTTCGCCAAGGGTTTTGTACCACTGTTCTTTTTTCTCTGTGTGTTAGGTTTGTGTTTTCGTTAGAACCTAATGTGATTAATTTTTGCAGCATTTGTGCAAAAAAGCCAGAAAGAGGAAGATTAGACCATGTTGGGTCAGGAGCAACATGAATGAGAATGAGGGTTCCTTTACCACGTTTTGCTGCGGTAATAAGAGGAGTTCCATCCGAAAGGCTAAGCCACGTTTTTTCAAAAAGATCTGGGGTTGGTTCTGCGAGGATTTGGCGAGAGACAGTAACATCTCCTGGAAAGGGAAGACCAAAGAAAAAGCTATTTTTTGCAAAAGGTGCAAGCTTTTGTGGTTTTGTCCAAGACATAATACTTCCAAGGGAACGTTGGCCTGGGCGCAGTGGTATCGGAAGAAGGTTATCGTAATGTTCTGCGCTACTGAGTTTTTCTCCTGCAAAGCGGATGAGTGTTCCCCCTTTATTCACAAAATCAGAAAGTTTTTTTTCTGCATTTTCGGGCATGTTAACAATGTCACCCATAATAAAAACAGATGGATTTTGTTTAAGCAAATGATCAATATCCGTTGAAAGTTCTCTTCCACCGGCTGTTATAAGCTGTGTATGACCTTGTAAGGCTTTAATAATGTAATAAAATGGAGCAAGTAAAGGCTGTGCCATTTCATTGGTATCGGGTGAGAGAAGAGCAACACGGCTTATCCTGTTATGGCTGTCTACCAAGAAGGTTGCAGCAGCATGGTTTTGATTGTTTATTTTTATCCAAGCGATATCATTGCGTAGTTCAAGTGGTACATTAAAAGGAACAAGTACTGTTGTTTCTCCTTCAGAGAAATTGTTCGTAAATTGACCGAGAAGTTGATTATTTGAATCGTAAAGGCTGAGTATAGCGGGAGTATTACTGTGTGTTGTTGAGCGGATAATACGCGCGCCCATGTTTCCATTGTTATTTTCTATGGATGTTATGCCGGTTAAATCGGAAATATCAGTCAAATACCACAAGAAGTTTCTAGGTTTTAGTTCTTCAAGAAGAGCAAAAGCTTGCTCATCTTCATTTGTTTGTAATCCATCACTTAAATAAGCAATATCAAGAGGTTTTCCTTTGGTTATTTCGCTGAGTTTTTTGAAGGCATGCACACGGTTGACAGGCCAAGGACGCGGTTGCAAATGCATTAAATGCTGTTTTATAATCTTGGCTGGTTGGGGCTCTATATTGGAGATATCATGTTCAGCCGTTGCAACAAGATAAATATCTTTTTGCTGTTTTTCTGCCTGTGCAAGGAGTATTTCAGCGATAGAGATGCGTTTTTTCCATTCTTTTACAGAAACCCAACCATTATCAATAATGAGTGCAAGGGGTTGAGACCCAGAAAGGCTTATTGGTTTTTGATTCCAAGTGGGGCGTGCTAGAGCTATGATAACAAGTGCCGCTATGGTTAAACGCAACAAGAGCAACCACCAAGGTGTATGTTTTGCTGTTTCTTGTTGATGAGTTGGTTTGGGTAAGAAGCGAAAAGGGGGAAAAAGCTCTTTACGCGGAGATGGAGGAGTTATCCGCAATAGCCACCAAATGACCGGTAGGAACAAAAGCCCTAGTAACAGAAAGGGAGCAGCAAAACTCAAAGTGCCCTCCTTTTTTGCAATGGAGAGTCGCTCATTGTATTTGCGAGATGAAAAATGGTCTCTGTTAAAGGTTGATCCGTTGTACTAACGTGATAAGACCATCCTTGGCGTGCGCAAAAATTTACCAATTCTTGTCGCCTTGCGTGATATAGTTTACAATAGCTCTTACGAAGATCTTCTGCTTTAGTGGAAACATGTTTCTCTTTCGTTTCAGGATCCAAAAATGCTGTGTGACCTGTGTAGGGGAAGCTTTCTTCTGCGGGATCAGAAATTTCAATTAAATGAGCTGTCACCTGTTTTGTAGTTAAAACGGTTAAATGTTGGATGATTTTTTCAGGATAGTCGAGAAAATCACTCATTATAACGACATGTGAAAAGCGTGTAATCGTTGAAAAATCCGGAAATGAATTTTCATCTGAATGATTTTCTAAAGCAAAGGCTATTCGTTCTACGACATTGGATGTCATTGTGGGGGACATTAAGTTGGGAATAGCAATATGTTCGCCACTGCGTGCAAGAAGGGATGCCAAGGTAAGGGTAAGAAGAGTGGCATGATTACCTTTAGAGATTTTAGAAAAGCGCGAACAGTAATGCATTGATGCGCTCTGATCAGGACAAAGCCAAACGGTTTGTGTCATTTGCCATTCATGTTCACGGAGATATGTATTTTCATCACGCGCTGAGCGACGCCAGTCAATGCGGCTAATGGATTCTCCTTCCATATAGGGACGAAATTGCCAAAAGTTTTCCCCATTACCGCTTTTACGTTGTCTATGCCATCCGGTTATCAATGTATTAGCGATATGACGCGCTTGTAAAAGGAAATATGGCATTTTGCCAGTATCCTTATGCAGTTCATTTGCCAGCGACAATGAAGGCTTTTGTAAAACTTTTTTGCCAAGAGCCATTCAAAGAGCATCTTTCACAAGGTTATTAATAATATCTTTTACGGTTATATCTTCAGCACGGGCAGAAAAATTAAGAGCCATGCGGTGTTGTAATACGGGATAGGCCAATGCTTCAACATCATCAAGTGAAGGAGCTAAGCGTCCATAATAAAGAGCACGAGCGCGAACACAAAGTGAAAGGGCTTGTGATGCCCGTGGACCAGGTCCCCAAGAAACATAAGTATTAGCAAGGCTATTGTCTTTATGAGGGCGAGATGAGCGGACAATTTTTAAAATAGCTTCAATCACATTTTCTGAAAGAGGCATTTGGCGAACGATATTTTGAATTTTTTGCAATTTTTTGCCGGATAAAATTGGTTTTGCATTTGATTTTTTTTCTTTTGTTGTTTCTAAAATAATCCGTCGCTCTGTTGTGAGGTCAGGATAGTCAATATCGATTTGCATCAAAAAGCGATCCAGTTGTGCTTCAGGAAGTGGATAAGTCCCTTCTTGTTCGAGAGGATTTTGCGTTGCAAGAACATGAAAAGGTTGTGGCAAATCATAACGGGTACCTGCAACAGTAACATGATATTCTTGCATAGCTTGTAAAAGGGCTGACTGTGTCCGTGGGGAAGCACGATTGATTTCATCGGCCATGAGAAGTTGCGTGAAAATAGGACCTTGAATGTATCGAAAAGAACGTTTACCGTCTTTATCGGAATCCATAATTTCAGAACCAATAATATCCGATGGCATTAAGTCAGGAGTGAATTGGATGCGTTTTTCATCAAGCCCTAAGACTGTTCCCAATGTTTCAACAAGACGTGTTTTTGCAAGTCCTGGAGCACCGACAAGAAGGGCGTGACCACCAGCAAAAATAGCGATTAAAGCATATTCGATTACCTGATTTTGCCCAAAAATAACTTTGTCAATTTCTTTTTGTAAAATATCCAACTCTTTGTGTGCCGTATCAATATCATCAATAATGACTTGAGCTTCATGATTGATATTGACCTTTTTTATAGAATTGGATGATGGATCATGTTGACTCATATTTCTTCCTTAAGGCGTTTGTCGCAAAAATGGTAATTTTCTCTGCATGATAATGGATATCTTATTGTTTGTAACAGAAAATGAGAAGAAATGAAGTATCATATGCCGTTTTTTTTCATATTCATATAGAAGAGAAAAGTTTCTTTGGAAGAATAGACGTGTTTTATAAGGGATGTCTTAAAAAAATTGTTTTATGAAGAGAGTTTTTTAAAGCAATGAAGACAACTTTTTTGAAAGGTTAAAGGGTGAATATAAGACAGAACTTCAAACAGGTTGCGTGGTTACAACAAAGTGATATCCAAACACTTCTTCGTGTTTTGTCTGTGGAGGGGGAAGAGGCGCGTATTGTAGGGGGAGCAGTACGCAATCAACTGCTAGGGCAGCCTATTAGTGATATTGATATTGCCACAACCTGCTTGCCGCAACAGATTATCGCACGTGTAGAAGCAGCAGGATTTAAAGCTATTCCTACAGGGATTGCGTTTGGTACAATAACAGTAGTTGCTCATTCATGTTCTTATGAGGTTACAACGCTTCGCTGCGATATTGAAACGGATGGTCGTCATGCAAAAGTGGCATTTGGTCGTGATTGGAAAAAAGATGCTGAACGGCGAGATTTTACGATAAATGCGCTTTATTGTGATGCTGCTGGCAACCTTTATGATGATGTGGGAGGTTTGAGTGATATTGCTAGCCGAACAGTTCGTTTTATTGGGGTTGCAGAAGATCGTATTGGCGAAGATTATTTGCGTATTTTACGGTTTTTTCGCTTTTTTGCGTGGTATGGAGCAGGGCGACCTGATGTGCAAGGATTGAAGGCATGTGTTCGTTTAAAACACGGTTTAAAAAAACTTTCTTCTGAACGTATTTGGGCAGAAATGAAAAAGCTTCTTGCGGCGTTTGATCCAACGCGTGCTCTTTTATGGATGCGACAAAGCAGAATTTTGGCACTCATTTTCCCTGAAACAGAACGATGGGGTATTGATGCAATTCACGCATTGGTGAAGACAGAACAGGCTCTTGGTTGGAAAGTTGATCCATTGTTACGGCTAGAAAGCCTTCTTCCTCCTGATCCCATGCGTCTTCATGAAATGGCACAGCGCTTGCGTTTTTCTCTTAAGGAAACAACGCGATTAAAAGAATGGGCAGAGTTAGAAATAATCAGCCAAAACTGTTCTGATCATTTTGTGCAAAAACTGATTTATTTTCATGGACGACAGCCAGTTTTAGATCAATTATCGTTGTCTGTCGCTGCATCACATCTTGATCATCTGGAAAAAAGTGATGCTTTGCAAAAAGCAGAGGGTTATATTAAGCTTTATCAACTTGCCAAAAAATGGCAAATTCCAACTTTTCCTATTAATGGTAACGATTTAATAAAAAAAGGTTTTACGAAAGGTATACTTTTAGGAAAAAAGCTTAAAGAGCTAGAAATGATATGGATTGAAAGCGGATTTTTAATGGATCGTCATGCACTATTAGAAAAAATTGATTTATAATATTTCTGTTTATAAACCCACTGTTTTTTATATTTTTTAAGTCAACATATTAATTTATAATAATCACTATTCATGTGAAAGAAGAGTCCACAATATTGTAAGGTTATTTCAAACCTGTTCATATTACATCAATCAAAATTATTGCCTTACACGTCACAAGTGAGGAAAAATGATTAAAGAGAGGAAAAATGTCTCTTATAAACCATCTCAAAGATAAGGATTCTCGAAAATGAGAACGAATAAAGAGGATAGTGATAGCGGTTTGCACCTTGTATGACCATAAAGAGGGGGATGTTCACTGGATTTTTACTATGAGGAGTATTTAATCATTCATAGGTGGTGATATGAGGTGATATGAAATGGATGTGATGGGCACTAAGAAATGTTTATTTTACAAGCACTTAATTGTTTGAAAATGATAGGCATTATACGCTCTAACTGTTTTTTATATGTTGTATTATTGTTTTTCGTGATAATTTATATTTTTATAAAATACATTTTCTTTCATAATAACCAATTTGGCGCAATGCTTCTCCTGTTGTTATAGCCACGCTCATGGCGAGATTGAGAGAGCGTGCCTGTGGTTGCATGGGAATTTTCAGTGTGTAATCGGCCGTTTCATGAACATAATCGGGAACTCCAGCTGATTCCCGACCAAAAAGTAAAACATCATTTCTTTGATAGCATATCTGCGTATAGCATGTTTTTGCTTTTGTACTTAAAAGCAACAGGCGGCGGTTAAAGTGTTTCATGGAGCTTATAAAATGTTGCCAATCAATGTGTCGTTCTAAGGAAGCATATTCGAGATAATCCAATCCTGCGCGTTTGAGATTACGATCCGACAGATTGAAGCCTGCAGGTTCAATAATGTGCACATGTAAACCAAAGCAAGCGCTAAGACGTAAAATCGTTCCAGTATTACCAGCAATATCAGGTTGGAAAAGAGCTATATGAAGTGTCATGTTCTCTGTAATATGATTTTTCTTTCGACTTTGTAAAGAAATACCACAATTTATTCGAAAAATATGCTTTGAGAAATACATGTTTTTTACGGTTAATTTTTATTCCCTTTAAATTTCAGGGAAAAAGTTATGTATACAGATCTGTTTGGGATAAGAGAGAAGCTCCCTATTCGGGACTTCATTTTATTGAGCGATCCATGAATGGATTGGCTCATTATGTTGAAAAGTGGGATATTTAATGAGGTTAGATCATCCATTTTAATTAAAATCAACAAAATATGCTTTTTATGCAAAAACAGAAGCTTATGCAAAAACAGAAGCGAAAAAAATACTCATACAACCAGTTGGAATTGAGAGAGGGAGAGATGCTGTAAATGTGTTAAAGAAATAACCGATAAGCTCAACTTGTTTACTGAGATATGGTCATAATAAGACTATCTTTCTTTAGAAGTGTTTATTTACATGCTATCTCTGATTTTCACGGGCGGGGGAGTAATTTTGATTGATTAATATGAATAGGTTGGAAATGAAAAAACCTTACGGTGTTTCAGGATTTCATTCACTCTGTAAAATGATGAATTATCATTATAAAACAGTTTTTTGTATAAACCATACAAATGGCAGGAGTTTTTACGGGGATGTTTTTATGATTGAGGTAACTGAGTGATCAAGCATTGTACAATGGGAGAGGGTATGGTAGAAAGGATGTTTTAGCAAAGTGTCTCTTTAAGTTAAGGCCATGGGTGAGCAAACGAGGCGGGATTTTCTGTTTTTGGTAACAGCTGTTGCAGGAGCAGTTGGAATGGGAGCGGTTATGTGGCCTTTTATCCGTCAGTTGCGTCCAGATGAAGCTGTTTTGGCATCTTCCTCTGTTGAGGTTGATCTTTCTGGTATTGAAGAGGGGATGTCGATAACGGTAAAGTGGCGAGGACAGCCTGTTGTTATTCGAAATCGTACGGCAAAAGAAATTGCTGATGCGCGCGCTACTGAATTGAGACTTCTAAAAGATCGTCAAGCGCGCAATCCTAATCTTGAAGGTGAAAAGGAAGCAACAGATTTTGCGCGTTCAGCAGGTAAAGGACGTGAAAATTGGCTTATTGTTATTAATCTTTGTACGCATCTAGGCTGTGTAACACTTGGGCAATCGGGTAAATTTGGAGGGTGGTTGTGTCCCTGTCATGGGTCTGTTTATGATACAGCTGGAAGAGTGCGTTCGGGTCCAGCTAACTATAATTTGGCTATTCCTCCTTACCAATTTCTTTCTGATACTTTGCTCAAAATAGGATAAGGTTATGACAAGGTTTTCTCCTTATTGTCCTAAAAATGCACTTGCTCGTTGGTTTGATAAGCGTTTTCCTCTTCCTCGTTTTTTTTATAATGCATTTGTGATTTTTCCTGTTCCGCGTAATCTTAATTACTTTTACACATTTGGCGGTATTTTAACCATTATGCTTTTATCACAGCTATTGACAGGTATTGTCTTGGCTATGCATTATGTTCCGGATATTCATTTGGCTTTTGAAACTAGTGAACGATTTCGGCGTGAAGGGCAGTTTGGTTGGCTTTTTCGTCCATGGCATTGTGTAGGCTCTTCGTTTTTTTTTATTGCTGTTTATATCCATTTGGCACGTGGACTTTATTATGGTTCTTATAAAAATATGCGAGAAATGGTATGGGTTACAGGTATTTTTATTTATATCATCATGATGGCAATAGCGTTTTTTGGTTATGTGCTTGTTTGGGGGATGATGTCTATTTCAGCTGCTTCAGTGATTGCAGGGCTTTTCAAAACGATTCCTTTAGTGGGGTCTTGGTTGCATGAGACACTTCTTGGTGGTTATGTCGTAGGACAACCAACGTTGAATCGTTTTTATGTTTTCCATTATGTTTTATCATTTGTTTTGCTTCTTTTTGTGGGGCTTCATATTTGGGCAATTCATTGTGTTGGGCAAGGAAATCCAACGGGTCTTGCTATACAGTCAGATAAGGAAACGGTTCCATTTTCGCCTTATGCACTGATCAAAGATATTTTTGCTATTACTGTTTTTCTCATCTTCTTTGCCTGGTTTTTGTTTTATATGCCCGATTATATGGGGCAGGTTGAAAATTATAGTGTGGCAGATCCTTTAAAGGCACCTCTTCGTGTGGTTCCAGAATGGTATTTTTTGCCTTTTTATGCGATGCTTCGTGCTATAACTTTTGATATTGGTATTTTCTCTTCAAACTTTGTTGGCTTTGTTTTATTCGTCAGTTCGATTTGCATTTTAATTTTTGTGCCATGGTTAGACCGCTCTAAAATATGTTCAGCAAGATATCGACCTGTTTATAAAATTTTCTTTTGGGCGTTGGTTATTGATGTCGTTTTTCTTGGTTGGTTGGGGTCAAGAGAAATAAGTGACAAAATTCTTTTATGGACACAATTGGCTACGGTTTATTATTTTATATTTTTTTTGGTTATTTTGCCGATTTTGCCAGCGTTTGAAAAAAATTATTCTCTTCCTTCTTCAATTATGCAAGATTTAAAACAGAAAAAAAAGAGACTATGGTAAATGTTTTTGTCGGGCTGGTTGTTATTGTTGCTATGAGTTTTTCTGCTCAGAGTTTAGCGGGTGATGCCTCTGATCAGGAAGAGGGATTTATTTCTTTTCCTTTACAGGTTCCTAAAAAACAAGAATGGAGTTTTTCAGGTCCATTTGGGTTCTACGATAAGGCGCAATTGAGGCGCGGATTAAAGGTTTATAAACAAGTTTGTTCCAGCTGCCATGGGCTAAAATATGTGGCTTTTCGCAATTTAAAAGCTCTTGGGTATGATCAAGAACAGATTAAAGTTTTGGCGGGGCAGTATGAAGTGCGTGATGGTCCTAATCGAGAAGGAAAATTTTTTAAACGTGCTGGGGTTGCAACGGATTATTTTCCTTCTCCCTTTGCGTATGAAGAAGAAGCAAGACAGGTTTTGAATGGTGCTTATCCTCCAGATTTGTCATTGATGGCACGTGCACGTGGTGTATCTTTGCCTTTTCCTGCTTTAATTACGGATGTTTTGACTCATTATGATACGGCTGGTCCAGATTATATTACAGCTCTTTTAACAGGATATCAGGAAGCGCCGAAGAAAGTAAAAGTTGCTGATGGTTATTGGTATAATCCTTATTTTATTGCCAGTAATTTTTTAACTATGGCACCTCCTTTGAGTGATGGTGTAGTTGCTTATGAAGATGGAACCCCAGAAACCGTTGAACATTACGCTCGTGATGTTTCTGCTTTTTTGATGTGGTCTGCTGATCCTCATATGGAAATTCGTAAAAAAACCGGTTTTCGTGTTATTTTATTTTTAATCATTTTTGCAGGGCTTGTTTATATTTTAAAAGGTCGTATTTGGCGTAGTTTAGAAGAAGAGTTTGAGAAAGAAACAAAAGACGAAATAAAGAAAAAAGGATAAGGCGACTGGTTTTGAAAGAGTATAAAAAGCATAAGGAACAAATCTGTTTATAATGCATTGAGGTTTTATAAAGTAAAAGCAAAGTAAAAACGGAGATGTTAAAATGAAAAAAATTTCATGTACTACTCTTATGTCAATTTTGATGATTTCTAGTACTTATGCGCAGTCTTTTGAAGGACCTTCTAAACCTGAAATGATTTCTTCGACAGGTATTGTACAGGTAGGGATAAATAATTCTGTGCGTTATGTAACACCTTTAGCAACGGATTTTGTTGCTTCTAGCCTTATAGGTGCTAAGGTATATAATATAGAAGATGAAAATATTGGTGAAGTAAAAGATATTATTTTACGTGAAAATAATATTGCGGGATTTGTTGTTGCAGTTGGTGGTTTCCTTGGTATAGGGGAGAGTTATGTGGTCGTTTCTCCAGAAACAATCCAGATGACAAATGATTATGGTAAGTGGAAACTTATTACAAATGCGACAAAAGATTCTTTAAAGGACGCTCCAACATTTAAATACGAAGGGCGTTGGACGCGCTAATTTTATATTTCCATTCTTGAATGGATAAAACAGTTGCTGTCACAATAATGGTAGCACCTGTTTTTTGTTCAGGAGACCTTTAGGAACTTTTGCGGTAAGCTCTCATGAACTTAATACAAAATTTTCAAGATAAACTATTAAGATAGAGTGAAGATTTAAGTATTATGTTTAAATAACATGATATCGCCATCTTGCACAATGTATTCTTTTCCTTCATCGCGGGCTTTTCCTGCTTCTTTTGCACCGCTTTCTCCACCCAGAGCAATATAGTCATTGTAGCTGATGGTTTGTGCACGAATGAAGCCGCGCTCAAAATCTGAGTGAATAACGCCAGCTGCTTGGGGAGCTTTGGTACCACGCGCAATTGTCCATGCTCGCGTTTCCTTAGGCCCACAGGTGAAGTAAGTAATGAGATCAAGTAAATGATAACCAGCGCGAATAAGGCGATTTAAACTTGGTTCAAAGAGTCCTAGAGCATTGAGATATTCTGAGGCTTCAGCATCACTCAGTTGCGTGATTTCCGCTTCGATAGAAGCCGAAATGATAATACTTTGCGCATTTTGCTCTGTTGCCATTTTTTCAACTGTTTGGGTAAAACTATTGCCATGAGCGGCGTCATTTTCGCTTACGTTGCAAACATAAAGTACAGGTTTGGAGGTTAAAAGATTTAAACTTTTAAGAATGTTCT
>NZ_JBHIQG010000018.1:0-6616 GCF_042196425.1 Bartonella sp. AD328YNZD
GTTGCTGCGGGAAAGATTGATGCTGATCATGCATGGTCTATTGCCCATTTAGATGAAGATTGGATGATGGAACAATGGGGAAGGGATAAAGAAACAATAGCACGCCGTACTCATAAAAAAGTTGAATTTAATGCTGCGGTTACAATTGCTACAGTATGTTTATAAGATTTCTTTGTTTCCGTGGGCTTTTTAAAGAAACATCTCTCAAAGAGTACCCAAGCCCATTTCACGGTGACAACCATGAATGGTATAACGATAAAGCCATTGAACACCACCATCTTTACGCTTGTGAAGAAGCAAGCCAGTACCATCATACACTTTACCAGCTCGTAGGTGTTGCGAACAGTCCTTGGTATTTGAGAGGGTTCATAAGAGGCATTTTTAGTTCTTTCTTGTACAGTTTTTACTCATATGCTAGCCCCGTTTTTGACGCGCAAGGAAATGGTCTTTATTGATTCAATATACACAGATTTGAAATGAGAGAATCTTACGATATTTAGCTTTCTAATTCATTTATAAATCAATGTGTTGTTTTTGCTGTTACATTATTTTTGTGATTTTGAGAGGATTGATTTTTACTTTTTCAAGTCCAGGAAATATTTCATTGGTTATGTTTAAGATTGCTTCGTCATTACCACGGATAAAATACCATTCATTATCGTGAAGGAGGGCAATAATTTCAGTTTGAATAGAGCATTTTTTTCCAGCATTTGTTGCGGTTACAAGCTCCACGGGTATAACAAAATAAGGAATGCCATTATCAAGTGTCCCTTCACGTTTTTGTTTTTGATCAATGTTGATTGTTTCAATCTTGTAACTTTCTGCCAACCGTTCTATTTGGCTTTTCATAATTTGTAGAAATTGTGATTGATTAAGATTTTTTTTGGCGGTTAAGCGGTTGATGATTTGGGGAGGAATAGCATTTAAGATGGCATTTGCATCGGCATTTTTAAGTGCTTTACTATAAGCAGATGTTGCTTTCTCAAGAGTTGTAAGCTTTTGGTTGGTTATTGTATGTGCTTTAGTTGTTGATGTGATAAAGACAATGCATAAAAGAACGGGAACGAGAAAACAAATTCGCGGCATTAGAAACCTTTGTTAATTCATTTGAAGAGATTCAACGCATTATAAAGGAAAAGCGGATGAGCAAAAAGCCTCTTGTGCTTTTGCATGAGACGAATATCCACAAAAATGGAGGCTTTTGCCTCCATTTTTAAAATCAAAAGAATGCGTATTAATTGTTTAAACAGAATAGTACATATCAAATTCAACAGGATGGGGTGTTGTTTCGTAACGCAAGACTTCTTGCATCTTTACTTGAATGAAGGAATTAATCTGATCATCATCAAAAACGTCGCCAGCTTTAAGAAAGCCACGATCTTTGTCAAGTGCTTCAAGCGCTTCACGCAGGCTTCCTGAAACAGTAGGGATTTCTTTAAGTTCCTTTAAGGGAAGATCATAAAGATCTTTATCCATAGCATGTCCGGGATGAATTTTGTTTTTGATACCGTCAAGACCAGCCATTAAAAGGGCTGCAAATGCCAAATAGGGATTTGCTGTTGGGTCTGGAAAACGAACTTCTACGCGTTTTGAATTTGGTGAGGAGCTCATTGGAATACGGCAAGATGCAGAACGATTACGTGCTGAATAGGCAAGAAGAACAGGAGCTTCATAACCAGGAACCAAACGTTTATAGGAGTTTGTGGATGGGTTGGTAAAAGCATTTATTGCTTTTGCGTGCTTAATAACACCACCGATAAAAAACAGACAGGTTTCTGATAGTCCAGCATATTCATTTCCTGCAAAAATGGGTTTGCCATCTTTCCAAATGGAAATGTGGACATGCATTCCAGAGCCGTTATCACCAAAAACTGGTTTTGGCATGAAGGTTGCTGTTTTCCCATAACTGTTTGCTATTTGATGTACAACATATTTAAAAATTTGCATCTTGTCAGCCTCGCGAACAAGTGTATCAAAACGAATACCTAATTCATGTTGGCCCGCTGCTACTTCGTGATGGTGTTTTTCGACCTGTACACCCATATCTTTGAGTGCTGTGAGCATTTCAGAACGCATATCTTGGCAAGAATCAATCGGCGGAACAGGAAGGTAGCCTCCCTTTATTCGTGGGCGATGCCCTAGATTTCCTGTTTCATATTCCGTATCATCATTGGAGGGAAGTTCACTTGAATCGAGTTTAAACCCTGTGTTGTAAGGGTCCGTTTTATAGCGCACATCATCAAAGATAAAAAACTCTGCTTCTGGACCCACATTGATTGTATCTCCAATGTTTAAAGATTTCATATAAACCTCAGCCCTTTTGGCGATAGAACGAGGATCTCTACGATAAAATTCACCAGAGACAGGGTCAAGTACGTCACAAAATATGACCAAAGTAGATTGAGCAAAAAAAGGATCAATATGTGCTGTTGCTGGATCTGGCATTAAAACCATGTCAGATTCATTAATTGTTTTCCAACCAGCAATTGAAGAGCCATCAAACATAACACCATCACTAAAAGTATCCTCGCTGATTTCTGCGATATCCATTGTGATGTGATGCAATTTTCCTCGTGGATCAGTAAAACGTAAATCAACAAAACGGATTTCGTTGTCTGCAATCTGTTTGATAATATCTGATGCGGTTGTCATATTCAATTTCCTTAATGTGGCGTTGAGGTGGATAAAAAGACTAATTTTTTCGTTATCTATTAAAGGGCATCGATCCCAGTTTCGTCAGTCCCTATACGAATGGCATCATCAATGGAAAAGACAAATATTTTTCCATCTCCTATATGTTTGGTTTGGGCTGCTTTACGTATTGCATCAACAGTTTGTTCCAGTTTGTCATCGGACACGACAATTTCAATTTTTACTTTAGGGAGAAAGTCAACAACATATTTCGTCCCACGATAAAGTTCTGTATGTTCCCTTTGACGACCAAAACCTTTCGCTTCTGTTACTGTAATACCATGTAACCCAATTTTTTGAAGCGCTTCTTTCACTTCATCAAGTTTGAAAGGTTTTATAATGGCTTCAATTTTTTTCATGCTGAAATTATCTCCAACGTTATTTTGTCTTTTTAGACTGCATCACATTATATTGACAACTGTAAGATGTCCAACAGATACTTTGTGCACAAAAAGTCGGAAATGATGATACTATATATTCTTGGAGAGGCGCTTCTTTTGTAAAATTAAAGTGAAATATTATTGTTTTGGAAAAAACTTATAATCCTTATAAGCGAATCAAAATAATATCATTAAGAGAGTTTGCTTCCTTTTTGGGGGATAATACATTGACTTATAAGGATAATTAGACGTTTTCTATATGGCATGAGGAATTCTAATAGCGTAAGATTTTCTCATTTTAGATCGTCTCATCAAAGCTATATCCTTGTATATCAAGAGATATGAGTGTGTGGATAAAAACATTTGAAAAAGGAATATAAATGCTTTTTATGAAAGCTCTCGATAACCAAAGGTTATTACAATATTAGAGATTAGGGGAGAGCGCAAATATTGGAAATGAAGGTGTTAGTTTGCACTTGCTTAAAAGCACAAAGATAGTGGTGTATAATAATTAATTTACCATTCTCAGGTGATGTCGTGAACTGGATTTGGGAGTGTTGAAAAATATTTTTTAAAACAAACGTGTGAATTGGCAACGCAAATATATTCTATTTGGGGCGTTTTGTTTTTCGTGAGGAGCGAGATCTCATTAAAGAATGCGATAAACAAAAGCGTGAAGCAATGCGCAATCTTCATTCTTTTTAAAATATTGCTGTGGATGTTTTTGAAAATCGTAAAGATGAATTAAAAGGGGAGGGTAAAGATGGAAACTGGTTTATACCCTTAAAACTTCATATCCTTTCAAAATTAGGTTGTCTTCTCGTTTCAGAGATTACACCCAATAGAGCTATGCAATATGTTTGCCGCTATTTGACAATACAAAAACTAAAATAAAACAGCTTATAAAGCGCTAAATTGTTTTTAGTCTTTGCTTCCAACATGTTGCACCACTGGAATTAGGTGTTGGTTTACAGGTAACAATAAAAGTACAGGCTTTGTTCGTATGCTGTATTTTATAAGGGGAAGCATTTTTAAGAATTGGAATTATAGAGGGATGGGCGCAGTAAAACATCTTTTAGAAATTTTCCTGTATAGGAAGCGGGAATTTTAATAATGTCTTCAGGGCGTCCAATTGCAACGATTTCTCCACCGCGATCTCCACCTTCTGGTCCTAAATCAATAATCCAGTCGGCTGTTTTTATAACATCAAGGTTATGTTCAATGACGATGACTGTGTTGCCTTGCTCGACTAGTTCGTGAAGCACTTCAAGAAGTTTGGAAATATCATGAAAATGTAAACCTGTTGTCGGTTCATCCAAAATATAGAGTGTACGTCCCGTTGTTTTACGAGAAAGTTCTTTCGCAAGTTTTACACGTTGTGCTTCCCCACCAGAAAGTGTGGTTGCTTGCTGTCCTACTTTTATGTAACCCAATCCTACTTTAATGAGAGTTTCCATTTTATTATGAATAGCGGGAATAGCTTGGAAAAATTCTTCTGCCTTTTCAATTGTCATATCCAAAATATCGGCTATAGACTGTCCTTTGAATTTTATTTCTAGTGTTTCTCGGTTATAGCGTTTTCCTTTACAGACATCGCAAGTAACATAGACATCAGGTAAAAAATGCATTTCAATTTTGATGACTCCATCACCTTGACATGTTTCGCAACGTCCTCCTTTAACATTAAATGAAAAACGCCCAGCTTTGTAACCGCGGGCTTTTGATTCTGGAAGATCGGCAAACCACTCACGAATCGGTGTAAAAGCACCTGTATAGGTTGCGGGATTAGAGCGTGGGGTGCGTCCAATAGGGGACTGGTTGATATCAATGACTTTATCAAGAAATTCTAGTCCTTCAATTTTGTCATAGCTGGCAGGGCTGTGATGAGAGCCCATGATATGATGTGATGCTGCTTTGAAAAGCGTTTCAATAAGAAATGTTGACTTTCCTCCTCCAGAAACACCAGTTATGCATGTGAAGGTTCCAAGAGGGATGTTTGCATTGATATTTTTGAGGTTATTGCCTTTGGCACCGATGATTTTAAGTGTTTTCGATTTTGATATTTTACGCCGTTCTGTTGGCATTCTAACAGCCATTTTTCCTGAAAGGTATTGGCCTGTGAGAGAGGCTGAATTTTCTATAATTTCCTGCGGTGTTCCTTGTGCTACGATTTTTCCACCATGAACGCCCGCGGCCGGCCCCATATCGACAACATAGTCTGCCGTGAGAATAGCATCTTCATCATGTTCAACGACAATAACTGTATTGCCAAGATTGCGCAAATGCTGCAGCATTTCCAAAAGGCGTTCATTATCGCGTTGGTGTAAACCGATAGATGGTTCATCTAAAATATAAAGAACGCCTGTAAGACCAGAACCAATTTGAGATGCTAATCGAATACGTTGGCTTTCTCCCCCTGAAAGCGTTCCTGAATTTCGAGACAAGGTAAGATATTCCAATCCTACATGATTTAAAAAAGCCAAACGTTCACGAATTTCTTTTAAAATACGTACGGCGATATTACGTTGTTTTTCTGTGAGATATTGATGAACATTGGCAAACCAATCATCTGCTTGTGAGATGGAAAGATCTGATATTTGCCCAATATGCATTCCGTTGATTTTTACAGCAAGTGCCTCTGGTTTTAAACGATAACCGTGACAAGCCGGACAGGGCGAAGAAGACATATAACGTTCGATTTCTTCTCGAGACCAAGCAGAATCGGTTTCTTTCCAGCGTCTCTCCATATTAGGGATGATTCCTTCAAAAGGTTGGGTCGTTTTATGCGAACCAGAATTATTTTTATAGATAAAAGAAATTTCATCTCTTTTTGTACCGTAAAGAATAGCCTGTTGTGCTTCATTAGAGAGTTCACACCATTGATCTGTGAGTTTGAAACCGTAAGCTTTTCCTAATGCTTCTAAGGTTTGTTTATAGTAAAGTGAATCTGATTTAGCCCAAGGGGCAATGGCGCCATTCTTGAGGGTAAGATTTTTATTGGGCACAATTTTCAGTGGATCCATTGCTTTTTTTATGCCCAGTCCATCGCAGAGAGGACAGGCGCCAAAAGGATTATTGAACGAAAAAAGGCGTGGTTCAATTTCAGGAATAGAAAAACCCGATACAGGGCAGGAAAACTTTTCTGAAAAAATGAGCCGTTTGTGTGTATCATTTTTTGATTTATGAGCAGATTCCTTTGTCGTTTCTTTTTGTGCTAAGGGTTGGTCTGCCATTTCAGCAATGGCAAGCCCATTTGCTAGCTGTAAACAGGTTTCTATACTATCAGCTAAACGAGAGGTGATATCCTTTTGTACAACAATGCGGTCTACCACGACATCGATGTCGTGTTTATATTTTTTATCAAGAGGTGGAATATCAGCGATTTCATAGAATTTTCCATCAACTTTAGCGCGTTGAAATCCTCTTTTTAAAAGTTCTGTTAGCTCTTTTTTATATTCTCCCTTTCGTCCTCGCACCAAAGGGGCCATAATAAAAATTCGCGTTCCTTCTGGTAAGGACATAATTTGATCCACCATTTGGCTTAC
>NZ_JBHIQG010000018.1:6716-10625 GCF_042196425.1 Bartonella sp. AD328YNZD
TGGCATAGTATTGTTATTTTTAATGAAAACCTTGTCAAAGTTGCAGAGCAATATTTAAAAAAGGGGAGCAAAATTTATATTGAGGGGCAGTTACAGACACGAAAATGGCAAGATCAAAATGGAAATGACCGTTATACGACAGAGGTTGTTTTGCAAAAATACCGTGGTGAATTACAAATGCTTGATGGGCGCGGAGCAGCGGGTGGAGAGCAGGGAGCAAGTCAAGGGGGAAGTTACAGTGGTGACTTTGCTAATAGTAGTTCAAATCAAAGAAATACTTTTGGTCAAAATAATAACCAATTAGGAGAAAGTTTTTCACACAAATTAGATGATGATGTTCCTTTTTAAGAGGCTTTAAAGTTGCAGTATTATGATTGCTTTATGGTTTGTTTGTTTTAGATTTTTGAAGTTTAGCAAAGTGAAAGTTGTTAATTATTATTGGTAATTTAAAATATAAATTAATAACATCTTGAAAAATATTGTTAAATTTCTTTTTTGTTATGGGAGAGAAATTAGCATTTTTGTGTATTTTTCGATATAAACCGATATAAATAAAGTGAAATGATTCTTTTTTGAAAGTTTTTAAATTGTGACCGATCTTACTCCACACCCAGAACGTGATGTGCTGACCGGTATTGAACCAATCAGTATTATTGATGAAATGCAACGCTCCTATCTCGATTATGCGATGAGCGTGATTGTTTCGCGTGCACTCCCTGATGTCCGTGATGGTCTTAAGCCTGTTCATCGACGTATCCTTCATGCTATGAATGAGATGGGGCTTTCTTTCAATAAGTCGTATCGTAAATCTGCTGGTGTTGTTGGTGAGGTTATGGGAAAATTCCATCCTCATGGTGATGCTTCAATTTATGATGCTTTGGTGCGTATGGCGCAGGACTTCTCTTTGAGAAATCCATTGATTGATGGTCAGGGGAATTTTGGTTCCGTTGATGGTGATCCACCTGCAGCTATGCGCTATACTGAGTGTCGTTTAGAAAAAGTTTCAGAAGAACTTTTAGCTGATATTGATAAAGATACTGTTGATTTTCAGGATAATTACGATGGGCGTGAGCGTGAACCAGTTGTCTTGCCAGCACGTTTTCCCAATCTTTTGGTTAATGGGTCAGGGGGAATTGCTGTGGGAATGGCAACCAATATTCCTCCCCATAATCTTGGTGAAGTCGTTGATGGTTGTATCGCTTTGATTGATAATCCTGATATCACACTCGATAAAATAATTGAAATTATTCCTGGTCCGGATTTTCCTACAGGGGGTATTATCCTTGGCCACTCTGGTGTCCGTTCAGCTTATGAAACAGGGCGGGGTTCAATTATTATGCGTGCTAAAGTTGATATTGAAGAAATTCGTAGTGGTCGGCAGGCAATTATTGTGAGTGAGATCCCTTATCAAGTTAATAAGGCCACAATGATTGAGAAAATGGCCGAATTGGTGCGCGATAAACGCATTGAGGGAATCTCTGATTTACGTGACGAATCGGATCGTGATGGATATCGCGTTGTTATTGAGTTGAAAAAAGATGTTGTTGCGGAAGTTGTTTTAAACCAATTATATCGTTATACGCCGCTGCAAACTTCCTTTGGTTGTAATATGGTTGCGTTGAATGGGGGAAAACCCGAACAAATGACGTTGCTTGATATGCTTCGTGCATTTGTTTCTTTTCGGGAAGAAGTTGTCAGTCGGCGAACAAAATATCTTTTGCGTAAAGCGCGTGAGCGGGCCCATGTTTTGGTTGGTCTTGCCCTTGCAGTTGCCAATATTGATGAAATTATAGCGCTTATTCGCAAAGCTCCTGATCCACAGACAGCACGTACACAATTAATGGAACGACGTTGGCCAGCGATGGATGTCGCGCCTTTGATTAAACTTATTGATGATCCTCGTCATATTATCCACGAGGATGGTACTTATAATCTCTCTGAAGAACAGGCACGTGCTATTTTAGAATTGCGTTTGCAACGATTGACAGCCCTTGGACGTGATGAAATCGCTGATGAATTGAATAAAATTGGTGTGGATATTGCTGATTATCTTGATATCTTAGCATCGCGCGTACGCATTATGGGTATTGTTAAGGACGAGTTGAGTGCTCTGCGTGAGGAATTTGCAACACCGCGACGTACCGTATTTGGTTTTGGTAGCGCTGAGATGGAGAGTGAAGATCTGATCGCGCCAGAGGATATGGTCGTAACGGTGAGCCATAGTGGCTATATTAAGCGCGTACCTCTTAATACCTATCGTGCGCAACGTCGTGGTGGTAAAGGGCGTTCTGGTATGTCCACGAAGGATGAGGATTTTGTAACACGGTTGTTTGTCGCCAATACGCATACTCCGGTTCTTTTCTTTTCATCACGTGGGATTGTTTATAAGGAGAAAGTTTGGCGTTTACCGCTAGGTACACCGCAATCACGTGGGCGGGCTTTGATCAATATGCTTCCCTTACAACAAGGTGAACGCATTACGACAATTATGCCTTTGCCTGAAGATGAAGCAAGCTGGAGCGCATTGGATGTCATGTTTGCGACAACACGTGGAACTGTGCGTCGTAATAAGTTGTCAGATTTTGTTCAGGTTAACCGTAATGGTAAAATTGCAATGAAACTTGATGAGGAAGATGAAATTCTTTCTGTCGAAACTTGTACAGAACATCACGATGTCGTTCTAACAACAGCGAATGGACAGTGTATCCGTTTTCCAGTTGTTGATGTGCGTGTCTTTGCGGGGCGTAATTCTGTGGGAGTTCGTGGTATCAATTTGGCTAAAGGCGATAAAGTCATTTCAATGACAATTTTAGAGCATGTCGAGGCAACGTCCATTGAACGTTCTGCTTATATTAAACGTGTCATGAATGAGCGGCGTGCTGCTGGTGCAGATGCTGATGTTGAAGATATTGTCATTCTGGATGATGAAGATGGGGGTGTTGAAACAGAGTTAACAGATGAACGTTATGCAGAACTTCATGCACGTGAACAAATGCTTTTAACAGTGAGTGAATTTGGTTATGGTAAACGTTCTTCTTCCTATGAGTTCCGGATTTCGGGGCGTGGTGGAAAAGGGATTCGTGCAACAGATCCATCTAAAACAGCTGAAATTGGTAAATTAGTAGCGGCTTTTCCGGTGAAGGCGCAAGACCAAATTATGTTGGTGTCAGATGGGGGGCAGCTTATTCGTGTCCCTGTTGAGGGAATTCGTACTGCTGGGCGCTCAACTAAGGGAGTCACAATTTTTAATACAGCCAAAGGTGAAAGAGTCGTATCGGTTGAACGTATTTCTGAGCCTGAAGATGATACGAGTTCATTGGATGATGAAGGTGAGAAGCATTCTGATACGATTGATATGAGCGAAGAAAAGTAATTTTTAAGAGGAAGGAGTAAAATCATGAAAATTGCTCTTTACGCAGGTTCGTTTGATCCTCTTACAAACGGTCATCTTGATGTTTTAAAAGGGTGTTTTGTGTTAGCTAATAAGGTGGTCGTCGCTATAGGTATACAGGGTGACAAAAAAGCACTCTTTAGCTTTGAAGAGCGTGTTGGTTTTATTACCCAAGTAGGGAAAGACTTTTTCGGTGCAGATTCTAATCGGTTGCAGGTTCTTTCATTTAATAACCTTCTCATTGACAAGGCACGTGAAGTTGGTGCTTCATTTCTCGTTCGCGGATTACGTGATGGTACTGATCTTGATTATGAAATGCAAATGGCAGGGATGAATGGCATTCTGGCTCCTGAATTGCAAACTGTTTTTTTGCCCGCAAGTGTTTCTGGGCGTGCGATAACGTCTACATTGGTACGTCAAATTGCCTCTATGGGAGGTGATGTGACACCATTTGTGCCGCCCAATGTTGCACAAGCTTTGCGCTCGAAATTCCAGTCTTTAGAGGAGAATAAGTGTGT
>NZ_JBHIQG010000018.1:10725-11916 GCF_042196425.1 Bartonella sp. AD328YNZD
GGGGCCTATAATAATGTTGTGTTTCATCGTGTAATTCCTGGCTTTATGGCGCAAACTGGTGATGTAGAATTTGGAAAAAAAGGCAGTAGAGATTTTGATCTGAAACGCGTTGGTATGGGGGGATCAAATTATCCCAATATACCGGCTGAGTTTTCAAAGCAGCCATTTAAGCGTGGTACTGTTGGGATGGCACGTTCACAAGATCCAGATTCCGCGAATTCTCAGTTCTTCATTTGTTTTGATGATGCTGCTTTTTTAAATGGTCAGTATACGGTTGTTGGGGAAGTAATAAAGGGGATGGATGTTGTTGATAAAATTAAAAAAGGTACCACAAGTAATAATGGATCTGTAGAAAATCCAGATGTTATTAATGCTGCTACTTTACAAGTTGATAGATGAAGCAAAGGAGCTTTTCATATGATTGAGGATAAAAATCCGGAAAATACTTTAATTCTTGAAACAACAAAGGGCAGAGTTGTTATTGAGCTTTTTGCTGATTTAGCGCCTTGTCATGTTGCACGTATCAAAGAACTTGTCCGTGAAGGTGCTTATGATAATGTTATTTTTCATCGCGTTATTGATGGCTTTATGGCGCAGACTGGAGATGTGCAATTTGGAAAGAAGGATGGTGAAAAATTCAATTTATCACGTGCTGGTATGGGGGGGGCAGAAAAACCAAATTTAACAGCAGAGTTTTCAAATCTTTCTCATAAGCGTGGTACAGTTTCTATGGCACGGAGTCAGAATCCAAATTCTGCTAATTCTCAGTTTTTTATTTGTTTTGCAGATGCTCCGTGGCTTGATCGTCAATATTCCATATGGGGGCAGGTTGTTGAAGGTATGGAAAATGTTGATAAAATTAAACGTGGTGAACCTGTTGCAGACCCAGATTCAATTACCAAAGCCATTATTGCTGCGGATGTAGAATAGTATAAATTATACTAGTTTCAATTGTAAGTTGCTAAGAGAAAATTCTCCTATCTGATATAGGGTGGCGATCAGTGATTACAGCTTAAATTCCTAACAGAGTTCAGCTGCTATGCCTTTATTCTTTCTACCAAGTTTCTTTTAATTTATGGATTTAGAGAATTTTGTTTGCTGTATTGGGGAAAGGTTGTGATTTGTTTGGGTGTTTTCTCGAACGAAGAGACCGCTCAATTGGGTGGAAGACGTAAAGATGAAAATAAAAGG
>NZ_JBHIQG010000018.1:12016-15482 GCF_042196425.1 Bartonella sp. AD328YNZD
GGTTCCTCTTGTTTTTTAATAAGAGGAACACTCATTACGTGGAATAGAGCGCCCCAAATAGAGTTACGCATTTACGCGCTTTTTTAAAGAAACATCTCTCAGTCTATTCCAACATTCATTTAAACTCCCTCATCTTTATGCTTGTGAAGGAGCAAGCCAGTATCATCATATGCTTTTTTCAGCCTCCAATGTTATAACAGAGCCTTTGGTATGTGTAGTTTGACAGTAAGTTTCGCAGTAAGTGGGAAGAGGTGGGATTAGTTAGGAATACGTGATAATTTACTATTTTATGTATAAAATTTAGCATTAAATGCGTATTTTGTCAAAATGGATTTTGACATTTGAAATTGCCAAAAAGAGCTAAAAATAACGAAATTTGGAATTTTGGAGCAAAAATGATAAAAGGCTTTGAAAGATCTTTTAAAATCCTTTGAAGATTTTTAAAAAGTCTGTGAAATCCCAGAAAACCGCCTTTGAAGACCCTTTGAGAGCCCCTTAAAAATCATTTGAAAAAAATAAATTGATGCAAAACCCGATGATAAGCTACAGTATGTGAGAATCTTAAAAAAGTGCTTTTTTTTAGTGTTTTTATTTACACGTTAATCTCTCTTGTGATGTGCAAGAAAATGATTTTAGTTATTTTAACGTATACAGATTTACAATAAGAGAAGCTATCCCTTCATTCAACATATAGAAATGAATTATTATTATAAATCAATGTATTGATGCTGTTTCTAAATATTGTCGTTAATAGGATATTCTATCAAAGTTTGGCTTTTACATCTTAATACGGTTTGTTCGATGTAATTTGAGTATGAATAGCCTATTTTATTGTACTTACTATTTATAGGGTTCGTCGTTTTTTAAAATTGTTTTTGCGTTTCATAATAGGTGGTTCATTTTATTTTTATCCCATGTGGGTAATGATCTTACAGTTTAATTAAGGATTTTTCCTGTTAGATTGAATGAATTATTTTTTCATGCTTGTGCTTTTTAAAAAATTTTGATGAATCTATCAATGTGGATGATACAAGGTAAGGTTTTAAAATAGAGTATTACATTTGTGATGTTGGTTGTCTTGTACAATCTGGAGAGCCTTTTAACGCCATATTATATGAATATATTGCGCAAGATAATGAAAATAAAATCATGATTTTTTTTATTTGCAATTGCAATGGAGCAAAGATGTAATCTCTAGGCTTGTGTTTTATGAAGTTATATCTAAATAACTTTAGAGATAGGTTTCTTTCTAGATTAGTACATTGATTTATAACGGATAAATTATTATTTTGTCCATTGAAAGAGCGCTTTGAATATTGTAAGATTTTCTTATTTCAATTTCTCTTATATTGACTTCTTCTCCATCCTAAAGGGTGAATTTTCTACAAGTGTCGGTTTGTAAGTCTTTTTTTTTCACGGTAGGGGTCTCTTACAGATTATTCATGCGGTTGAATTAATCAAAATCATCCCTTTTGCTCGTCACAAATGAGATTGGCGTGGGGAAAAACTATTGGAAAAAGCTCCCTTTTATGAATTATCTCAAGGGCTATCTCAATGTTGTGAACGGATAAATGATAATATGCATTTGCACTTTTATTAAGCGTAAGGCTCTCGGTGCCCGATAGATGAAAACTTTTTATCTGTAAAAGTTAAAGAATATTGTAAGTTGTACAATGCGTTCATAACTTTCTTCTATTCGTACGAAATTATTACTTATGAAAGTACGTAAAGATGAGATTGTTGAGATAATAATTTTGCAGTTCTGTTAAGGCTTTAGTGCGTTAAGCATAGGTATTTTGAGGTGTGATATTATAAGGATTTTACTTGTTTTCTGGAGCTAGATTATCACTTTTATTATGTTGATTTCTTAACAAGAAATGTTCTTTTATCTCGTTTAATTTTTGATGCTGATTACAATATTGAGCGAATCAAAAATTAATTCATAAAGCTTATGACAATGCTCGTAAGGGGATATCTTTTTTCTTTCTACAGAGATATGCATTGATGGAATCAAAAAGACGAGAGTTATGATAAAGACATTTCATTATAGAAAAATTGCTCAAGATGGGTATGCACGTCGAGGCGAAATTATAACGGGGCGAGGATGCGTTCGTACACCCGCATTTATGCCAGTTGGGACGGCAGGAACCGTTAAGGCTATGTATATGGATCAAATTCGTGATCTTGGTGCAGATATCATTTTGGGAAATACTTATCATTTAATGTTACGTCCAGGAGCTGAACGTGTTGCACGTTTGGGAGGATTACACGAATTTTCACGCTGGAGCGGACCTATTTTAACTGATTCTGGAGGCTTTCAGGTGATGTCGCTGGAGGGAATCCGTAAAATTACTGAACAAGGTGTGATTTTTCGCTCTTACATTAATGGCGCTTACTATGAAATGAGTCCAGAGCGTTCTATCGAAATTCAAGGGCTTCTTGATGCGGATATCCAGATGCAGTTGGATCAATGTATTGCATTACCCGCCACTGAAAAAGAAATGGAAGAAGCTATGGAACTTTCATTGCGGTGGGCGCTGCGTTGTAAAACAGCTTTTGGAGATCAGCCAGATAAAGCATTGTTTGGGATTGTTCAAGGTGGTGATAATATGAAACTGCGTGAGCGTTCTGCTCAAGCATTAAAAGAAATGGATTTAAAAGGTTATGCTATTGGAGGGCTTGCTGTTGGTGAGCCGCAGAGTGTTATGACAGCAGTATTGGATACTACTTGTCCGATTTTACCAGAGGATAAACCACGCTATCTTATGGGAGTAGGGACACCTGATGATATTTTACAAAGTGTTGCTCGTGGTATTGATATGTTTGATTGTGTTATGCCGACGCGTGCAGGACGTCATGGTTTAGCTTTTACCCGCTTTGGTAGAATTAATTTGCGTAATGCGCGTTATGCAGAAGATCCACATCCTCTTGATCCACAGTCACTTTGTCCAGCAGCACATGATTATAGTTGTGCTTATTTGCATCATTTGATCAAATCTGGTGAATCTCTTGGGGGGATGTTGTTGACTTGGAATAATCTTTTTTATTATCAACAACTTATGCAGGGAATTCGTGATGCCATTGAAGAAGGTTGTTATGCTGATTTTTGCGCTGAAACGCGTGCTCTATGGGCACAAGGACGCTAAAATATTAATCGAAATATAGCACCTTATTTTTTTATTGAATTTATTCTCGCACTTACAAATTTAGCTAAAAATATGAAATTAGAAACATCTTCCAAAATTATAAAATCCACTATCTTAAGATATAACAGTGCGGTTTTATAGGGCATATATTCTCTTTCTAAGTACTATATAAAACAGAAACTGTTACTCCGGTACGCGCTACCTGATCCGGAGAAAAACAGTTTTTCTGTTTCTGATGACTGTTTACAGCAACAATGTTAATGAGGCGTTAGCGAACTCTTAAAGAAGTATGAAAATTGTACTTTTATGAGCTACTTGGT
>NZ_JBHIQG010000018.1:15582-19684 GCF_042196425.1 Bartonella sp. AD328YNZD
GGGACTATTGGGCATGCGTATAACAATGTTTTGAATTTTTGTTTGTGTGTATTACAGATATCTACAGTTAAAACTCCTATCCAGAAGTGATGATATGAAGGATTTTTATCAACAAAAGGTTCTTGCATTGGGAATTGATTCGAGAATACGGCGTTTAATAATTTTAGCTCTTGCTGTGGGGAGTTTTGCTATTGGTACTGCAGAGTTTGTCGCAATGGGGCTACTACCAGAGATGGCACGAAGTTCCTATGTTGATATTCCTACCGCTGGTCAATATATTTCTGCTTATGCATTAGGAGTTGTGATTGGAGCACCTCTTTTAGCTGTGGCAACAGCTCAGGTATCACGCAAAACTGTTTTGATAGGATTGATGCTTTTTTATGCTTTAGCAAATATCGCTAGTGCCTTTTTTTCTGATTTTAGCATATTAGTCGTATTACGCTTTCTCAGTGGACTTCCCCATGGAATCTATTTTGGACTTGCGGCTATGGTTGCCTCTTCAATGGTCGAAATGAAAGAACGTTCTAAAGCTGTTGGATATGTTATGCTCGGCTTAACAATTGCAACCGTTTTGGGAGCACCCAGTGCTACTTGGATTGGTCAACTTATTGGTTGGCAGATTGCTTTTATCCTTGTGGGTATGATTGCTTTATTGTGTAGCTTGCTTATTTGGAATTTTTTTCCTTGTGATTCAATTTTTCCAAAAACGAATCCTTTGCAAGAAATGGGTGCATTAAAGCAAAAGCAGGTGTGGTTTCTTTTGTTGATGGTTTCGGTGGGAGCGTCAGGATTATTTTCTGTTTTCACTTATATCAAGCCAACGTTAATGCATATTTCTGGTGTTTCACTTGAGTTGGTACCATTTATCATGCCTTTAGTTGGATTGGGTATGGTGGTAGGAAATCTCTTGGGGCCTAAATTAGCCGTTAAAATTGGTATTTCGCCGATGATATTTTTTTCTATGCTTTGGAGCGTATTTGTTTTTTTTCTTTTTTTCTTTTTATCCTATGCTCCGTTAACAGCGGCAATAGGATGCTTTTTTGTTGGAACTTCTTTTGCTGCTATGCCTTCTATACAAACAAAAATTATGGATGTTGCACTACAGGGACAGATTTTGGCAGGAGCATTAATGCAGTCTGCTTTTAATATTGCCAACGCTCTTGGTGCAGAATCTGGAGCATTAGTTTTAAAATTGGGCTATAGTTATGAATATACAGCTGTTTTAGGAAGTGTTCTAACTTTGTGTGGATTAATGGTTTTTTGCATCTCATGGTATATGGAGAAGCATGCTTAATATTTTTCATTTTTTAAATGAAGAAGGAATTTTTATATTTATTTTTAGTTATTGGAATGTCCTGTTGGGTTTTTTAATATGCAGTAAGAAATGCGCAGTGCTAATGGAATAGCAAGACAAAATAAAAGACCCATGAGCACTATAAGAAGAGTTTTTGCTGCTAAGATCATTCCTATTGTTCCTCCAGGATTAAAGAGGCCAGCAAGATTGGTGATAACTCCTGCTAGAGTTGCACTTAAGGCCGCTGAAAATAGTTGTACAGAGGTAAGGGATTCACTGGCACGGAGAGCATCTTCATCATTTGCACATTGTAAGATCCTTGTGAGCAAATGTGGCCATGCTATGCCCGCACTGATTCCAATAAAAAACAGTGCTAAGCAGATCATAAAAATATATTCAAGTGTGGAAACTTCTGTTGGAATGAGCCATAAAAGAATAGCTATGCCTAATAGTTTTAATAGGGGGGAGTATATAATGATGTTGCGAATTTTTTTTTCCGATACACCAGCGCTTGAGAGGGCTCCACATGTCCATCCTAGGCTCATAAGTGCTGCTATGTAACCAGCAAGAAGTGGAGTTTGTCCATGAAGCTCTTGAAGAAAAAGTGGGAAATAAAGCTCCATACTATATACGACTGTCGTCATAACGAGTATTAATGCGTAAACAGGAAAAATTTCAGAAGAAAAAGAAAAGGATTTGCGTGGCAACATAGGATGAAGGGTAGATGATTCGATTTTTGCTAGGACAAAGAGGAGACTAAGTCCGATAACTAATCCGCAAATTTTGGCCATTGTTGTGTCCATAGCTCCTCCAACAGAAATGATAAAAATCAATAAGGTGAGTGTGAGAAGCTGGAGCAGAGGGAGAGGGGTTGTTGGAATATAATTTTCATTCTTTTGGGGTAAAAATTTAAAGGCTATGAGTGAGAATAATATAGCTAATGCACCAATGATCCAAAAAGATGCTCTCCACATGCCATAATATACAGAAATTCCTCCGATTGCTGGTCCTAACAAGGTTGATATTCCCCACATTCCAGAGATGACACTTAATGCGTGTGACCATAAAGATGGACTGAAAACAATACGTACCATGGAATAGGATAAGGATAACAAAGAACCACTTCCAAATCCTTGAATAAAACGTCCTATTAAAAATAATGGCATAGATGAAGAAATGCTGCACATGAAAGTGCCTAGGGTAAAGATAAGTCCAGAGAGAACATAAGTGTTGCGAGGACCTAATTTCCCTAATATTTTTGTTGCAAATGAAGTCCCAAGAAGTGAAGCTGTAATAAAGACAGTTGCCACCCAAGAATAATATATTTCATTGCCAATATGATTCATAAGAGAGGGCAAAATAGTAATAACAATATAAACGTTGGTAGCGTGTAACACAACACCGCCTATAAACGTCAAAAAGCAAAGACCATTTTTACCTAATAAAAGCGCAGACCAGCTTTGTTTTTTCACTGTTTTTGCTATTTAATAAAATTTATCCTCTTTTTATTTATAAGGCAGTTCTTTAAATTTGCCAAGAGAAATTCAAAGCTCTAAACAGAGCTTTGAATTTTAATTTAAGTAATAACTTAATTGCCCATTGCTTTTTTGAGATTCTCATCAATTTTATTGAGGAAACCTGTTGTAGAAAGCCACTTTTGTTTAGGCCCAATCAAAAGTGCGAGATCTTTAGTCATAAAACCTTCTTCGACGGTTTTAATACAAACTTCTTCCAATGTCGTGGAAAAGTTTTTTAACTTTTCATTGTTATCTAGTTTAGCACGGTGCGCTAGTCCACGCGTCCATGCAAAAATAGAGGCAATGGAATTTGTTGATGTTTCTTCACCTTTTTGATGCTGACGGTAATGGCGTGTTACGGTGCCGTGTGCTGCCTCTGCTTCAACAATTTTGCCGTCAGGTGTCATGAGAACAGAAGTCATGAGACCCAGAGAACCAAAGCCTTGGGCAACAATATCAGATTGGACATCACCATCATAGTTTTTACATGCCCATACGTATCCACCTGACCACTTTAATGCAGAAGCAACCATATCATCAATAAGACGGTGTTCGTAATATAATTTACGGTTTTCAAATTCAGTTTTAAATTCCGTATCGAATATTTCTTGAAAGATATCTTTAAAACGACCATCGTAAGTTTTTAGAATGGTATTTTTTGTTGAAAGATAAACTGGAACATTTCGTTGTAGTCCATAATTAAAGGATGCGCGGGCAAAATCACGAATTGACTCATCAAGGTTATACATAGCCATGGCAACCCCTGCGCTTGGAGCATCAAAAACATCATGTTCAATAACTTGATTATCATCACCGACAAATTTAATACTTAATTTTCCTTTTCCTGGAAATTTAAAATCTGTTGCTTTGTATTGATCACCAAAAGCGTGACGTCCGATAATAATTGGCTTTGTCCAGTTAGGAACAAGGCGAGGGACATTTTTACAGATAATGGGTTCGCGAAAAATGACTCCTCCTAAAATATTGCGGATTGTGCCATTAGGTGATTTCCACATTTTTTTTAGGTTAAATTCTTTAACGCGTGCCTCATCAGGTGTGATGGTTGCGCATTTTATACCAACCCCATATTTTTTGATAGCATTGGCAGAATCGATAGTTACCTGATCATTGGTTGCATCACGATTTTCGACGGAAAGATCATAATATTTTAGATCAATGTCGAGGTAGGGATAGATTAATTTATCTTTGATATATTTCCAGATGATGCGGGTCATCTCATCCCCATCAAGTTCAACAACGGGGTTTTCTACTTTGATCTTTACCATTAGAA
>NZ_JBHIQG010000019.1:0-19245 GCF_042196425.1 Bartonella sp. AD328YNZD
ATTTACTGCATCAGTAGGTTCACTACCAGCTGCTACACCTATAATCTGCCGCGTTATGCCCTTACTAGGATTACCAAAACTAACGGCACCCTGCGTACTTTTCCATTGCACTTCAGTGTTTTTTGCCGGTCCCTGCTGCAAAGAAGCATACCCCAAAACGCCATCAGCCCTATCAGCTACAGAATTACTTCCTATAGCAACACCGCCCATTTCGCTCGCTTTTGCCCATCCACCAATAACAGTAGTAGCAGGAGCGTAGATTTGCGTATTGTTGCCGATATTAACAACAGATTCATACATGGAAACTTTTGAATGTACCTTTATGTTGTTACCAATAGCAATAATATTAGCACCCTTCGCATCCGGACTGTTTCCTATTTTTATATCATTATTAGTTGCATATGTACTCCCCCTCCTTGCTAAACTATTAGCGTCAGACAGCAAAATATCATCACTATTACCACCCTCAACAGGCAGCATCCGCCCTTTTTTAACAAATGTTTTTGGCAATTTTCGCACAGCAATATTATCCGTACTCATGCCTTTATCGTTAACCGCTATTCTTGTAAGTTGTGGCGCTTTTTTATCACCAACATTTCCAACTCGCGCAAAACGGCTACCTTCTGTCAAAACATTTATTATGGAACTATTATCATCCGTATCAGAAAAAAAATTGATTAGAAAATTTGCATAGTCTTCAGAAACATTCAAACCAGCAACAGAGAAAATGCTTTGTGGATAAGATATACCAACACTTTTTACACCTTCAAGAAAGGTGTTTCTAAAATCAGGATTTGCTGAAAAAACAGGCGTAACATTCGATAAGAATGTAGCAGCTATAGCCAACGAAAGAACTTTAACCAAAGAAAAACGAGAACGTTTTAATTCACTCGCTGCTTGTGGGGCATATAATTTTTTCATAACAAACTCTCCAATGAAAAAACTTAAAAACACCTCCAAAACATAAAAAAGACACATTTTAGCATTATTGATCTTTTTGGAACTTAGAGTAGAGAATCATTGCTTAGAGTGTGAATTTTGAGTCTTTTGTTTTGTTTGTGCTCTCTGTATTGAGACCCAAATGCTTATCTTTTTGATTATGTTTTTTGGACATAAATATAATACATTTAGAGTCTAAGGGTTTTAGTGTGTTGTTTTTTCCTAACTAAAAAGAGGCTTTGTATATTTAATATTACTTTTTACTTGGTAGTGGTTACTATAAAATCCTTTAAACTAGGGTTAGTATGTGTTTTCCTAATTATAGACTTTATTTTTATTAGAAAGCATTGTTTTGTTAATAATAAGTAAAGTAAAAAGAAATTGTAATATTTACAGAATATAGTTTTCCTTGGATAATTGAATTTTTAGTTAGACTTTTTCTTTTTAATATATCGTGTAATGATATAGGCGTGGTCTTGTGATGCACCTCTTATCTCTACCACTGCTTATCCCCTTTTGAAAGTTATTTCATCAAAATGAGTCTTACCAATATACATTTTCGTACCATTATAGACTGTTCAAGAAAATGGCAATATAAAAATATAACTTTTTAGCAATATGGATTCTACTGTGATCTTTTTTCAACAAAATATAGAAAAACCTTCTATAAAACCTCAAAATTTATAGTGTCATCAAATATTATGCTTATCTCTAGATAAATACTGTGCATCTGTAAAAAAATATCCACCCTCATTTTAATAAATAAGGGTGGATATTTTGTTCTGTTTTCGTTGTTCGTATTATTTTATTTTCAGAGTAATTGCACCACCTATTCCCCAATGACCACCAGCACTCGTGGCAGAGAGATTAGAGCGGATTTTCCCGTTTTCAGATGTATAACCAGCACCAAGAGCAAATGCGGATTGTCCACGCCATGCGCCGCTACCAAATGAGACACTCAAAGATCCTGGCTCGTCGAAGTAACGTAGGTTGGATACTGCTAGACCAACGGCAGCTGCTTGCCTTGCCTCTTTGCGTACGCTCTTAATATCATAACTTAAAATATTAAACTTCATATCTGTATATTGGTTAGCCCGATCAACAGCACTATCAATAGCATCAATCCTGATATTATTTATCCGTTGATCTGTGTAGTGCTTCGATTCATCGAGAACAATTTTCATCTGTTCTTGGGTATAGTCATGGAGCTGACCGCCATTAACAGCTTCTTTCGAACCTTGTTCAATGCGACCATTGGCAACATTATCAATCATAACAGGTTCACTTTCATTCCCACCTTGTAGAGTGATCTTATTGGCCTTTTTACCATCAGCATCTTTATCATAGTTAACTGCCCCATCAGCAAGATTATTAACCGTGTTCTCAATATTATCAACTCTGTCTTCAATATTGAAAACCGTTTCACCAATATTCGTAACCGTAGTGGAAATATTGTCGACTCTGTTTTCAATATGTTTAATATCTTTTTCAACGCCAGTGATACGTTCGTTGGTCTCCCAAAGCTGTCCACCATTGACTGCATCTTTTGAACCTTCTGCAATTTTACCATCTGCTACATTGATAATCTTACTTGGTTGACCATCATGGCTAGCGTCATAAGCTTTTTTCTGCTCATTCCAATTTAAACCATTGGACGAGACATTGTTTTCAACATTTTGAATGCGGTCGTTTATCTTAGACATACTCTCACTTACGCCGTCAAAAGCACTGACAACGTCATGATAATCCTTCTTTTCACTAGAGCTCCCGTCAGCCTTGAATTGTGCTATCTTGAAAGTAGGAGCAGTCCATTCTCCATTATTATAGCCAGCGCCACCACCAAAATACGCAGCCAATTGGTTGCTCATAAGATAAAGTTGCGAACCATTTACTGCATCGGTTGAATCTTCAGTAATATCTCCATTGGCAAGAAATTTAATTTTGCTATTGGCTTTTCCCTCTCCATGCTGTGCCACAAATGCCTGCTCATCATTACTCCACAATAGAGAATCTTTAGAAACACCCTCTATTTTCTGAGTAAATTCATTGGCTACATGTGTTAAGCGGCTATTCACATTGTTGATATTGTCATCAAGCCCTATCAAAGCGTCACCAACATTATTATGGTCTTTAGATACTGCTACGCCATCTTCAGAAATGCGCGATAAATGATAGAGCGGACCGAATAAAATACCGTCGCTAAATTCTGCATTCCCACCCAAAATGTTTGCTACATCTCGAGATATTTTTTCAATCTGCCTACCATTGATCGCATCATGCGAATCTTCAGCAATTTTTCCATCTTTAACATTATGGAGGGAAACTGGTGCTGTAGTCTTATCACCACCCAAAGTTATGCTATTATAATTAACGGTATCGTTTTCTTTATCATAAAGAACTGCAGCAGCACTTGTAAGATTAATATCATTAGAAATCTTCTCTATACTTTTATCAAGCTGAGCTTTGTTAACAGCTTCATTACCATTCACAGCTGTCTTTACGCCAGAAATTGTCCTATCGCTGCCTGCATTATTTGCAACATTAATTTCTGTACCCCCCGTTGTCACACCAACGGTAATAGTACCTGCATCTCCTTCCTGCTTAACAAGGCTGTTTTTTGTCGCATTCGTAATCTGATTTTGGATATTCGTGATAGAAGTATCAACAGCATTAAAAGCAGAACCAACATCATTATGAGAATTACCCTGAATTGTGTAAGTTGGTGCTTTACCATTAGATACATCTGCACCACCACCAAAATATTGTGATGTATTTTGAGAAATTGTTGAGAGATTATTCGTAACAGTGATAACATTCTTATTAGTAGCAAAGAGCTGAGAACCATTTACTGCATCGGTTGAATCTTCAGAAATGTCTCCATTGGCAAGAAATTTAATTTTGCTATTGGCTTTTCCCTCTCCATGCTGCGCCACAAATGCCTGCTCATCATTACTCCACAATAGAGAATCTTTAGAAACACCCTCTATTTTCTGAGTAAATTCATTGGCTACATGTGTTAAGCGGCTATTCACATTGTTGATATTGTCATCAAGCCCTATCAAAGCGTCACCAACATTATTATGGTCTTTAGATACTGCTACGCCATCTTCAGAAATGCGCGATAAATGATAGAGCGGACCGAATAAAATACCGTCGCTAAATTCTGCATTCCCACCCAAAATGTTTGCTACATCTCGAGATATTTTTTCAATCTGCCTACCATTGATCGCATCATGCGAATCTTCAGCAATTTTTCCATCTTTAACATTATGGAGGGAAACTGGTGCTGTAGTCTTATCACCACCCAAAGTTATGCTATTATAATTAACGGTATCGTTTTCTTTATCATAAAGAACTGCAGCAGCACTTGTAAGATTAATATCATTAGAAATCTTCTCTATACTTTTATCAAGCTGAGCTTTGTTAACAGCTTCATTACCATTCACAGCTGTCTTTACGCCAGAAATTGTCCTATCGCTGCCTGCATTATTTGCAACATTAATTTCTGTACCCCCCGTTGTCACACCAACGGTAATAGTACCTGCATCTCCTTCCTGCTTAACAAGGCTGTTTTTTGTCGCATTCGTAATCTGATTTTGGATATTCGTGATAGAAGTATCAACAGCATTAAAAGCAGAACCAACATCATTATGAGAATTACCCTGAATTGTGTAAGTTGGTGCTTTACCATTAGATACATCTGCACCACCACCAAAATATTGTGATATATTTTGACTTACACCTGCAACGTCGCGATTAACCTGCTCCAACTGAGCAAAATTCACTGCATCATCAGGTTCTTCCCCAGCTGCCACTCCTGTAATCTGCTTATTGCCAGCATCAATGCCATCCACAGTTATTTTAGCCCCATCAGCAAACAAAATGCCATCATCACTGATAGAGCTTCTCCCAGCGGTAACTCGTTCCACTGTAATATTATTAGCTAGATCAAATGTTACATTATTGTTTTCCTCACCTTTTGTAATCTTAAGATTGTCACTTGCAGCCGACAAATCTACAGTATCTTGTACACCAACAGCTTTAGCATTTTTACCCCCAACAGATAGTGTCCAACCTTGGTCTACGTATTTTTGCAATGATTTTAACTGTGCAACATTAACGGCATCAGTGTCGCCACTACCAGCTGCCACTCCTACAATCTGGCGCGTTTTTTCTGATTTAGCATCACCAACACTTACTGCACCTAGTGTACTCGCCCATATCATGTCGTCAGAATCTGAAGGGCCTTTAGTTAAAGAATTATAACCGATAGCGCCCGCAGCAACATCAGCCACAGACTCGCTCCCAAGAGCAACGCCTAAATTTATCGTCGTTTTTGAATAAGCACCAAAAGCTATAGATTCCTCACTGTCCGCCTTAGCACGATGTCCAATAGCAATTGATTCTTCGCCCGTCGCTATTGTACGGCCCTCAGTAGGAATCGGCTTACTACCACTTCTACCTTCACCACCTATTGCGATACTTTTTTTACCTACAGCGTACGCCAAATGACCTACAGCAACAGTAAAGCTATTATCCACCTGCGCGCCATAACCAACAGCAACCGAATCTGGAGCGTTTACTATTATCTTGGCACCAAGAGCAACAATATCACTCTTTCCATGGAGTTTTTCAGCCTTTGTTATATCATTACCAAATATGACATTAGTACCCTCTACGTCACGTTGCAGTCCGGTATCGCGCTGCATTCTAGTCATAGAGTCATTACGCAAAGGATTCAATGCATCAATAATCGCTGTATTCTCACCATTCTGTACACTGATAATCGATTTTTTATATTGCCAGCCTGCATCTAATGTCCTTTCAGATGAATTTTTACCATCTGCCCTCAAAACATTCACAATAGGATCATCATTACTTATAGCAGAAAGGGTTTTGGTTAAAAAATTTACATAGTTATCGGAAGCGTTAACTTTTGGCATCATTGCTACATTCAATGCTGTTAAATAATTTTCCTTATCACCATCATAGTAATCATACGCAGAGATAATGCTTTGCGGATAAACCACGGCAGCATTCTTCACATTTTCAAGAGATGCTTTTGTTAAATCGAAATTTGCTGAAAAAACAGGAGCAGCATTCGATAAAAACAAGGCAACCGCAGTTCCCAACGAAGCTACTTTAAACAATGATGATTGACGATGTGAGCGAGAAAAACTCAAATCACGCAGATTTTGTGTAGTATATAATTTTTTCATAATACCCCCCTTCATAATAATAGATTAAAAACACAAAAAAGGTATGATCTAGAGCTCTAAAGCTTTCCTATTTCCCTTGCGTGTTCCTACTTTTACAGCGTGTTTTAGGACATCAATAAAATTAAGACGTAAGCTTTTGTTTCTGCAGCGACTTTAAAGAGTAATTAGGGGTAGGTTCATGAAAGTCAATTTAAGGAAGGTAAAAAAATACTTAATATTAGAATAGCTTTCGTTTTTTCTATCAAAGGTTGTGTATCGTTTTTTAGCTTTGATCTCTTTGAAAGAGATATAATTTTTGTGCCTATTGATCATCCGCTTAGGCATCAGTTTATTTTTCGTGAATAAGATTTTTTTATTTCATTAGAGGATTTATGAAAGCTTTTTACTAAAATGCACCATTTATATTCTTACTAATGGTAATGTATCTCGTTGCTGTATCCTGTTTTACAAAAATACTCACTGCTACTTGTTCTTTTATTCCCTTCAGTTGTGAAAAATTCACTGCATCAGTATTGCTAGTTCCTTCTACAACATTTTTTACTTGCCGCATTAATATTACCGGTGGTTATTTGCAGGCCATCAGTAATTACTAAGCCTGTTGCATCGACTTTTGTTTTCTCTCCTAATGTTATGCTTTTCAATGATATATCATTAGCCAAACCAAATATGAGCTTATTTTCATCGTCCTCATCTCTTTTAACCGTGAAGTTACTTCCTCCAGATGAAAAATTTATTGTACTATCTAGCACCCATATCTTTAGCTTCCTCACCAGAAATAGACAGTTTCCAACCTTTTTTCTTACGACTTCTTCTAAATCCTGCAATTGTCTAAGGTTCATTGCATCGGCAGGTTTGCTACCAGCTGCTACACCTATAATTTTTCGCGTTATGTTCTTACTAGGAACACCAATACTTATTGCAACTTTCATACTTTTCCATTGAGATTCAGTGTTTTTAGCCGGTCCTTGCAGAAGAGACGTATACCCAAAAACGCCATCAGCCCTACCGGACACAGAGTTGTCTCCAATAGCCCCCATCAACCGTCACTTTAGAATAGGAATCTAAAGCGATACTTCCAACCCCATTTGCTTTTGAATAGAAACCCATAGAAATAGCTTCTTGAGCAAATGCATATACACGGGTGACCAAGTGAAATCGAACCATATTCTAAAGTTTTAGAAACAGTTCCCACTACTGTTGAATAATCACTCTTCGCAAGTTGTATAATCATTTTCCCCGTATTCGCTCTTCTTATTATATTCACCACCTATTGCGATCTGCTTTTCTCTAAAGCGTGAGCCATATTGCATACAGCAACGCTCCATTCTTTTTCCGTTTGCGCTCCACTATCTAAAGCAATACTTATGTTTGGAGTACGTTGCATATCTGTAGATCTTTTCATTATAAAGCATACGTTTAAAACTATACGAAAAAAAAGCTAAAACTGTCTCATTTTATAAAGGGTATATTCGTATTTACATTGCGTGAAGCATTTTAACAAATAAAAATAATAGCAATCAATTTTTTGAATCTTTACCACTAAGGTCTTTTATTCTCAACAAAAGTTGTCATAGGCTTTTTATATTCGGATTTTATATAATTACGGGTGTTTTATACATTTAGAATAGCTTTAGAGAGCTCTGGAAAAAAGTAAAAAAATTGCCCTTTTCTTAAATAAGAAAAAGGCAAATCAATTTTATGGATTTAGTCGTTTATTAGTTGAGTATCACATTAACTCCTGCACTTATACCCCAGTGACCTCCAGAAGTGGTAATTGACAAGTTGGAACCAATATAACCGTTCTCTGAAGTATAACCTGTACCAAAAGCAAAAGCAGATTGACTACGCCATAAACCACTACCAAATGCGATAGTTAATTTTCCAGGGATATCACTATAGCGTAAACTAGATACCGCTAAACCAACAGCTGCTGCCTGTCTTGCCTCTTTTCGAACATCCTCAACAACATAACTTAATGTCGAAACCTTCATATCCGTATATGAATTAGCCCCACTAACGCCATCTTTTACAAGATGAGAAATTTGCTCATCCGTATACTTATTGGCACTTTCAAGCACAAAATCCATCTTATCTTTTAATTGACCGCCATTAACCGCTTCTTTCGAATCTTTTTTAATCTTTCCATCGGCTACATTGTCTATTAATACTGGAGAACTGTCATCTACACCAACTAATGTAACTTTATTGGTCTTTTTGCCCGTTTTTTTATCTTTATCATATTGTACAGATCCCTCCGTAACTTTATTTTCAATATCCTTTACCTGATCTGTAATCATCTGCTGAGTTTCCCAAAGCTGTCCTCCATTCACTGCTTCTTTTGAATCTCTGTCTACCTTACCATTCGCTACATTGATAATCTTACTTGGACTCTTAACACCCTGAGAATCAACATGAGATGCATCATAGCTTCCTTTTTCTTTATTCCAATTCAGACTATTCGAAGAGGTATCCTTTTCAACTTCTTTTATACGATCGTTGATATTGCTCATGCTGTCATTAACAACATCAAATGCTTCAGAGACACTATTACGCTCCTCTTTATCACCTTTCGTACCATCCTTATTAAAGACCTGAACGTAGAATTTTGGTCCTTGCCAGTTTCCTTCCTTATCATAACCAGATCCTCCACCAAAATATGAGGCAAATGTCTGTTGAAGAGTATAAATCTGACCACCATTAATCGCATCCGTAGAATCTTCTGATATCTTTCCTTTCGCAAGGAACGTGATCTTGCTGTTTTCCTTTTTACCTTCTTCTTCATGCTGTGCTACAAACGCACCTGCATCATCACTCCACAACAACGCATTTTGCTCAATGTTGTCTGAAATCTCATTATGAAGATTCTTGAAAACCTTATTTACACCGGAAAACGCGGCTGCAATGCTATCATAATCTTCCTCTACAAAGCTTCCATCTTCTTGAAAAGTCATTATCTTGAAACCTGGAAGAACCCAGCCATCACCATCATACTTAGCATCACCACCAAAATACTTTGCTAGCGACTGATTCAGATCATAAATCTGCCCGCCATTAACCGCATCACTCGAGCCTGATACTATAGAGCCAGCAGCAAGTGATGTGATCTTGCTTGCTTTTCTGTCATCACCTTCCCCATGCAGAGCGACAAAAGCTTTGTCACCATCGCTCCAAGATAAAGAATCTTGTGCAACTCCCTCTGAGACCTCCTTAATGCGAGCGTTCACATTCTTGATATTCTCATCAAGCCCTTTAAAGGCAGAACCAACATCGCTATGCGATTTATCTGTTACTTCACCACCTTTATCAATACTGGATAAATTATAAGTTGGCCCTTTAAAAGCACCATCCTTAAATTCAGCTTCTCCACCTAAAAACTTAGCTACATCCTCACCGATTTTATTAATCTGACCACCCGTGATGGCATCACGTGAACCCTTAGAAATCTGACCATCGGCAACATTATGAAGTGCTACAGCAGCAGAACCTTTACCTTTTCCTAAAGTCACACTTGCATAATTTATAGTGTTATTATCACCCTCTTTTTTATCATAGTGAATAACAGCCGAGTCATCTGATTGAAGACTGGTAGAAAGCTTCTCTAAACTTTCATCAAGCTGACCTTTGTTAACAGCTTCATTCACACGCTCTGCTTTCTTAACACCAGAAAGAATCCGGTCTTCTTTCTTACTGTTGGCAATGTTGATTTCACTGCCTTCTACTGCAGCTCCAATAGTGATAACTTTCGTCTTCTCATCCTGCTTGACAAGGCTATCGCTGACAACGTTAGTTACATCATTATGAACATTCGTAATAGAATTCGCAATACCAGCAAATGCTTCCGCTACACTCTTATAGCTTTCTTCACTTTCTTTACCTTCCGCATCAACTTTCTTGATCACAAAACTTGGAGCCTTCCATTGTCCTTGCTCATCATAACCTGCACCACCACCAAAATAGGTTGCAAGTTGTTGGTTCAGCGAATAAAGTTGACCACCCGTAATCGCATCCGTTGAATCTTTAGAAACATCACCATCTAAAAGAAACGTAATTTTGCTGTTATCTTGAGTGGCTACAGCTCTGCCTTTTTCTTCTTGCTTCTTCTCATGACGTGCTACAAAGGCATTAGCTTTATCGTTCCATAACAAAGCATCACCTTTAACTTGCTGAGTAATATTCGTTATGTTTTTAGTAAGTTCGCTAAACTTATTTGTTACATTATCATTGACATTCTTGATATTGCTATCAAGCTGGCCTTTGTTAACAGCGTCATTATTGTTCTTTGCTTCCCCAACACCAGAAATTATCCGATCCCCACCGCTTTCATTTGCAATATTGATTTCTGCGCCACCTACTTTTGCACCAATAGTGAGACGACTCGTTGTCTTATCTTGCTGAACAAAGCTCTCGCTTTCCACTTTAGTAATCACATTATTAACCTGTTCAGTCAATTTATTCTGAACATTCGTGATAGAACTTCCAACACCGGCAAGTGCATCTGCTACATTCTGATAATTCTTGTCAAAAGAAGTACCATCCTCACCAAACTGCTTGATCTTGAAATCCGGTGCTTTCCATTTGCCCTCTTTATCATAACCTGCACCTCCACCAAAATATTTTGATGTATTCGCCATAGCCGTTTCCAGATTTCTCGCTGTGGACGAAAGACTCTCACTGATTTTGCTTAACTGTGAAAAATTAACTGCATCGTTCGCTCCAGTGCCATCAGACACTCCTGTAATCTTTTTACCCCCTGCATCTATCCCAGAAATGATTATTTTCGGTCCACCAGAAATCACTAAGCCTGTTGCATCTAGGGCACTGCTTCCTGCAGTTACTTTATTGACTGCAATATCCTTAGCTAGATCAAATTTTATATTATTATTATCTTTGCCTTTGCTAATTTGAAGATTTGTACTTCCAGCGGAAAAATCTACCGCGCTGTCCATGATAACGGTCGTATCATCCTTACCCCCAACAGAGAGTTTCCAACCACCATTTCTTACGACACTTTCTAAGTCTTTTAACTGTACAACATTTACTGCATCAGTAGGCTCACTACCAGCTGCTACACCTATAATCTGCCGCGTTATGCCCTTACTAGGATTACCAACACTAACAGCACCCTGCGTACTTTTCCATTGCGCTTTAGTGTTTATTGCCGGACCCTGCAGCATAGAAGTATACCCCAAAACACCTGCAGCCCTATCGGATATAGAACCGCTTCCTAGAGCAACACCTCCCGTAACCGTCACATTAGAGCTAGCGCCTATAGCAACTCCCTGCAGCGCCTGCTCCTTTGCGTATGCATTGTATCCCATAGCAATCGCTTCATTTGCATAACTATGTGCTTTACTACCGAAGGCTATTGAAAAATCACCAAATGAAACTGTTCTCTCTTTTTCATCATAACTATCGGTTAGAGAAGAGCCTATTGCAATGCTATTTTTAGTATTTCTACTACTACCAGCTAAAGCAGTTAAGCCGATAGCAATCCCTTGGTCAGCCTTCGTCTGCGCTACCTGCCCGAAAACAATAGCATCATGCGCTTCTCCCTGAGCTCGTGCACCATAAACAAGAGGATTACCCAAATCCTGCTTGCTAGTTATCTGATCTCCCTTTACAACTCTTGGAGTTAAATCTGCTCTTGTTATTTTTTTACTTCCAGCATTCATATCAATTGAACGTATCGAATCGCTGGCTTCTGGCAAAACATTCACTATAGGACTATAATCACTTACACCAGTAAGAGTTTTAGTTAAAAAATTTGCATAGTCTTCAGAATTATTCAAACCAGCAACAGAGAGAATGCTTTGTAGATAAGACACGCCGGCACTTTTTACACCTTCAAGAAACGTGTTTCTAAAATCAGGATTTGCTGAAAAAACAGGTGTAACATTCGATAAGAATGTAGCCGCTGTAGCCAACGAAAGAACTTTAACAAAAGAAAAACGAGAAAATTTTAAATCGCTCCCTGCTAATTTTGTATATAATTTTTTCATAGTGAACTCCCCAATGAAAGAAATAACTATAAACACAAAAAAGACACATTTAAACGCTATACAGTCTTTCAAAGTTGTTTTTTCTAAACGTATTCAAAAAATTTAGTACCTGACTGAAAAGATAAAGAAGTTGTTTTTTAAGATTAATACGTTTTGCTCTTTTACATTTTCTAAGAAAGTAAATTTTTGGTAACTGGTTTTTTAACCTTTAAACTTATTGGTTGTTTTTTGCAAGGGGTAGAGTTAATTTAGCGTATTGTTTTATAACTTCTTCCAGTAAAGTTGAAATACATTTGAATGATAATTTTATCTTAATAGAAAACTTTTTAATAGATTTGTAGAGAGCAAAAGTTTTTTATCTGTAGAGTGCTACAGATTTTTCAGATTTAAAAATTAAAGAAGAAAATAATGAACTTATAATTTATGAAAGAACTCATTATCTTATTTTGAAATAAGAAGTTCATTTTGTTGAAAGTGTATAGGTTTTTTCTGTTTTTTAAACCTGTATTTATTATTATAGCGCTTATCAATTTGTATACATGTATTTTTACATACGTAACAACAATTCACCCCTGCCTCATGAGACAGGGGTGAAAAGGAATTTTTATATATTTTGTTTATTATCAATTCAATGTCATATTGAATCCCGCACCTACACCCCAGTGACCTCCAGAAGTTGTTGCGGATATGTTAGAGCGGTATTTTCCATTTTCTGAGGTGTAACCTGCACCAAAGGCAAATGCAGACTGACTACGCCATAAACCAGTACCAAATCCAACGCTTAATTTTCCAGGTGTATCATTGTAGCGTAAGTTAGACACCGCAAGACCAATAGCCGCTGCTTGTCTAGCCTCTTTTTTCACACTCTCAATACTATAGTTTAAAACATCAAACTTCATATCTGTATATTGCTTAGCCCGATCAACAGCATCATCAATAGCATCAATCACAATATTATTAACCCGTTGATCTGTATACTGCTTGGATTGATCAAGAATAATCTTCATCTGTTCTTGAGTATAATCATGGAGTTGACCACCATTTACAGCCTCTTTCGAACCTTTTTCAATTTTACCATCAGAGACATTATCAATCAGAACAGGTTCACTGGCATCCCCCCCCGCTAATGTGATTTTATTGGTTTTTTTGCCGTTTTCATCTCTATCATAACGAACAGCATCCTCTTCAATGTTGTCAACTCTATTATTGATGTTATCAACTTTGGCATCAATATTGATAACTGTATCACCAATATCAGCAATCGTATTGGAAATGTTATCAACTCTGTTGGTAAGATGCTGAACATCTTTTTCAACACCAGTGATACGTTCATTGGTTTCCCAAAGTTGTCCACCATTAACCGCATCTTTCGAACCTTTTTCAACTTTACCATCGGCTACATTGATAATCTTACTTGGTTGACCATCATGGTTAGCGTCATAGGCTCCTTTCTCCTTATTCCAGTGTAGAACATCTGAATCAACCTTGTTGATGACATCATTAATACGGTTATTTATGTTTACCATACCGCCATTAACACCACCAATCGCCTCAGCAACATTATGGTGCTCTTTCTCAACAGTTGTACCATCAGCATTGACTTGAACAATCTTAAAAGTAGGATCTGTCCATTTGCCATTCTCATATTTGGCACCGCCACCAAAATAATTAGCAAGCTTGTTGCTCATGAGATAAAGCTGGTTCCCTGTAATGGCATCCGTTGAACCTTCGGCAATCTCACCATCCAAAAGATATTTCAATTTGCTCTTTGTTTTCTGCCCATCTTTTTCATGACGTGCAACAAATGCTTCTTCATCATCATCCCACAGTAAAGCATCTTTAGAGAAATCTTCAATTTTCTGATTAAACTCATTGGATACATTCGTTAAGCGTTGATTCACATCTTGAACATTTTTATCAAGACCTGTTAAAGCATCACCAACATTGTAAAAATTAGCCTTCCCTACTTCACCACCTACAATAGCGGATAAAGTATATTTCAGCCCTTCAAAAGCACCGTTAATAAACTTTGCACCACCGCCAAAAAACTTTGCAATATCTGCTGATATTTTATTAATCTGACTACCATTGATTGCATCGTTGGAATTTTCAGAAATGCTACCGTTTTTCACGTTACGAAGAGAAACTGGTCCGTTGTTCTTATCGCCGCCCAAAGTTACACTACCGTAATTAACACTATTATCGTCATTCTTATCATAAAGAACCGCAGTAGCAGTTACTGTCTCAATATCTTTCGTAATATCCTTTATGCTTTTATCCAGTTGGTCTTTGTTAACAGCTTCATCGCCCTTCTCTGCTGCCTGCACACCAGAAATCTTACGTGCTACACCAGCATATCCTGCAATATTGATTTCAGTCCCAGCTGTATCCTTACCAATCGTGATAGGAGCTGAAATTTCATCTTGTTTAACAAGACTATTTTTTACCACATCGGAAATCTTATTATCAATCTTATGGATAGAAACATTCACACCAGTAAATGCCTCTGTAACATTATCATATGTATTTCCATCAATAACGAAAGTAGGTTTTATACCTTCAAGTACATCTGTGCTGCCACCAAAATATTCCGATGTATTTTTAGCAACTTTTTCAAGATTATCAGTAACAGTTTTGACATTTTCATTCGTCTTAAAAAGCTGTGAACCATTTACCGCTTCCGTTGATGTTTGAGAGAGTTTTCCGTCTTTCACACCGGAAAGTATTCTTTCTTTATTATCTTTATTTACAAGGCTGATTTCAGTACCACTTGTCGCCTTACCAACGGTAATAAGACCTTCAGAATCTTCTTCTTGTTTCACAAGACTATTTTCTGTCACATTATTAATCTGATTATAAATATCTGTGATAGAACTATCGACACCCTCAAAAGCATCAGCAACATTCGTATACCTATTCTCAACAATATTACCATCAGGATCGTTACGAGAAACTTTGAATTCAGGCCCCGTCCACTCTCCATCTTCATAACTAGCGCCACCACCAAAATAATTCGCAATCTGATCACCCATCGCATAAAGTTGGGAACCATTTATTGCATCTGTTGAATCTTCTGAAACATTGCCATCTAAAAGATACGTTAGCTTACTATTTGTTTTCTGTCCATCTATTCCATGACGCGCAACAAATGCTTGATCCTTTTCACTCCACAGTAAAGCATCTTGAGACAATTTATCAAACTCATTGGTTACATGCTGTATATGTTTATTCACATTTTTGACATTTGCATCGAGCCCTGTCAAAGCCGAGCCAACATCTTCAAAGGTTTTCTGTTCTACTTTACCATCTGTAGAAACTGTAGATAAATTATATTGTGGACCTGAAAAAACTCCGTTATTAAATTCTGTACCACCACCAAAATATTTTGCAATATCTTTAGATATTTTATTAATCTGGCTACCATTTACCGCATCTGTTGAATCTTCAGAAATATCACCATTTAAAAGGTGGGTAATCTTACTATCTGTTTTACGTCCATCTTTTTCATGACGTGCAGCAAATGCTTGTTTACCATCATCCCATAATAAAGCATCTTGAGAGAATTTATCAAATTTATTATCTACATATTTTATACGACTATTCACATTTTTAACATTCGCATCAAGCTTTGTTAAAGCATCACCAACATTTTCAGCTATATACTGAACTACTTCACCATCTGTAGAAACTGTAGATACGTTATATTGTGGACCTACAAAAGCACCATCCTGAAATGCTGCTTCCCCACCAAAGAATTTTGCAACATCTCCAGAAATTGTATTAATCTGGCTACCATTTATAGCTTCTTTCGAAGCCTTTCCGAGGTTTCCATCCGCAATACCAGAGATAACTCGATTTTCACTATTAGAATTGGCAACATTGATTTTGGTACCATCTTTTTGCGCACCAATTGTAATGAGCTTCTGCCCTTCGTCCCATTTAACAAGACTATTTGCTGTTACATTGTTAATCCGTGTATAAATATCTGTTATAGAATTATCGACATCTTTAAAAGCATCCGTTACATTATGGTGTTCTTTATCCTGAACAGTAAAAGTTGGCTTGAAACCATCAATCACATCTGTCTCACCACCAAAATATTTTGATATATTATCAGCATAATTGAAAAGCTGATGGCCATTTATTGCTTCTGTTGAATCGGAACTGACTTTTCCAACTGCAACGCCAGAAATAATTCGATCCCTACCTTCAGAGTTCGCGACTTTGATTTCAATACCTTCTTTTTCAGCACCAATGGTAATTAAATTTTTACTTTTACTCCATTTAACAAGACTATTATCTTCTATCTCAAACTTCATTTTATATAATTGTGAAAGATTAACAGCATCATGCTCATCGCTACCATCTGCGACTCCTTTAATTTGTGTCTTTGCAGCATTAATGCCACCCTTGGTCATGTTTGGACCATCCTTGATCATGAAACCGGCATTACTCATTCTGCTATCCCCTGTTTCTACACGACCAACTTTAATATATTCACTTAAATCAAAGGATACTTGATTGTCCTCGTTTTTGACAATTTTTATATTTGTGTTCTCACTCTCATTATCATCATCGTCTTTCTGCTTAACTGCAACAAAATTCACTGTACTCCCAGCTTTAACATCTGTAGCATCGTTCCCATCAACAGAAAGCTTCCAGCCTTTTTCTGCAATTGCTTTTACATCTTGCAACTGTGAAAAATTTACAGCATCAGTATCGTCTTCCCCATCTGCTACTCCTTTGATCGTTTTATTACCAGCATGAATGCCTTTAACAGTTATGCTCGGCCCCTCATCACCGTCAAATCTAAAGCCAGCAGCATCCATAATGCTGTCTCCTGCTGTGACAGTCATTACATTAATATCATCAGCTAAATCAAACGTAATATTGCGGTTATTATCTCCTACAATCTTGATATTCTGACTACCTTCCTTACCAGCTGATTGTAAATTTACTGTATCATTTTGTCCAATAGATACACCATTTCCACCATTAACAGAAAGTTGCCAATGCGTTGTAGCAGCTTCTTTTATCTCTTTCAGTTGTTTATAATTCACTGCATCGGTATCTTGAGTTCCCTCTGCTACGTTTATAATCTTTTGATTTCCAGCATCAATACCATTCACGGTTATGCTTGGCCCCCCATTAACAAACTTAAAGCCATCACCATTCATAATGCTGTTACCTGCAGTGACACTTGTCAAACTAAGGTTACTATTCAAAGTAAATGTAACTTTATTTCCATTACTTTTAACAATTTTGATGTTTTTGTTATTGTTATCATCAGCACCTGTAACGAGATCTACTGTACTACCTGCTCCAACATCTGTAGCATTGTTACCATCAACAGAAAGCTTCCAGCCTTTTTCTACAACTGTTTTTACCTCTTTCAGCTGTTTATAATTTACAGCATCGGTGTCTTCTTCACCATCTGCCACATTTGTAATCTGTTTATCGCCAGCATCAATACCATCTAGAATCATTTTTGGCCCATTTTCAATAATAAAGCCATCATCACTCATAGAGCTTTGTCCTGTAGTGACTTTTGTCAATTTAAGAGTATCACTCAAAGTAAATTCAATTTTATGCTTATTATCTACAGTGTTTCTTTCAATCTTTAAGTTATCTTTTCCTACTTTTGTATCTTTCACTGAAAAATCTATTGTACTACCTGGATTCACGTCTGTAGGATCGGTATCGTTAGCAGAAAGTTTCCAAACTCCTGATGCCAAATCTCTCATAGCTTTCAACTGTGCGACATTCACTGCATCAGTGTCTTTAGTCCCTGCTGCAACATTTGTAATCTGTCGCGTTAAATTCTGGTTAGTATTACCAACACTAAAATCACCTGCAGTGCTTTTCCATGCAAGATCACTCTTTGTTGTTGTAGTATTTGTTACAGGATCATAACCAAAAACACCACTCTCAACACGAGAGACAGATCCTCCCCCCACAGCAACACCATCTATAACACGTACTTGTGCGTTTATACCAATTGCAACTGAATGAGCCGTCTCAGCATAAGTATGGGAACCTATGGCAATCGAATTTTTACCTTTAGCTATTACTTTTCTTTCTTCCCCGTTGTCTGCAGGTTCTCCACCACCTATTGCAATAGAACCAAGAGCTTGAGCTTCAGCCTTCGTGCCTATAGCAACCGCGTACTCGTCAGTTGCTTTGGTCTTTAATCCTAATGCAATACTATCGTAACCAGATGCAGATGCAAACTTACCAATAGCAACACTATTTATACCGTTCCCTTCTGCATTTGAACCAACCGCAATCGCATCGTCCTGCGTAGCTTTGGAACTCTCACCTATAGAAACACTATTTTTACCAGAAGCGGTTGCGAGACCACCAAAAGAAACAGCAGATTCGCCCGATGCTTCTGAGCCTACACCCATAGCAACACTTGCTATACCACTTGCAAGTGCGGAAACACCAAAAGCTTGTGCACCCCCTGCCTTTGCTGTCGCGCCTGCACCAAATACGGTTGAATAATTACCCGTCGCTGCAGACCCACACCCCGTAGCAAAAGAATAAACACCATAAGCCTCAGGCATAGCGCTAGCAAAACCACTGGTGGAAAATGTCCCCATATAACCACCCAAAACTTTACCATCAACCCTAGCCGTGTATCCATCACCCATCCAAATAACCTGTTCAGTGGTCGTACCATAAGGACGACGACCGTTAAACTCTTGATTAGTAATAAATCTATTATATTGTTGCTCTGCGGTTATTCGTTGACTATCAGCAATTCCTTGTTGTTGTTTGCCGCCACGACCAACAACGTTGTCTGCACCACAATAATTATCATCACCAGCAAAAACAACACTCCCATGACTCCCATACGGATACATCACTTGGGGAGCATTCGAACTCTGATTAGTTTGTCCTATTATCGCAAGGTTCGCCGCAAAAACGGGAGAAACACTCGATAAGAGTGTCGCCATTACCGTACTAAGAGAGACAACTTTAATTAAATTTGGTGTGGAACATTTTTTCTTCATAAGAACCTCCTCCAACAGAGTTCAACATCATTACAACGCGCGGAAACACTCATGGCAAAACCCTCAGTTTGC
>NZ_JBHIQG010000020.1:0-18592 GCF_042196425.1 Bartonella sp. AD328YNZD
GATAATAAGAGAACGCATAGTAAAATTAAAGAATTATCTCATATTTCTTTCTCATTCTACTTTTGCTTAGTTAGTACAAAAACTACTGTAAAATTATATTTATTTTGCACGTCTTACTTGAATATGTGCTAGCAACCCTAATGTTGAACTATCACGATTATCCGCTTTACTTTCTCCACGAAGAATTGGTAGTAACTCATTTGCTAATTCTTTACCAAGTTCAACACCCCATTGATCAAATGAATTAATATTCATTAAAATCCCTTCAACAAAAGTACGATGTTCATAAAGCGCAATAAGACGACCGAGTGCAAAAGGTGTTAATAAATCCTGAACCAGCGTAATGCTGGGACGGTTTCCTTTAAAACTTCTATGAAGAGCTAAATAACCTGCTTCACGTTCATCAACTCCATTTTTTATCAAGATATGCTGAGCATCTTCAATACTACGCCCCTTCATCAAGGCTTTTGACTGTGCTAAACAGTTTGCTAGCAACATCTCATACATAGAATGTAAATTTTTCTCATGCCCTTTTATAAATAAAATAAATTCTACAGGAATAACATCTGTTCCTTGATGCAGAAGCTGAAAAAAAGCATGTTGACTATTTGTGCCTGAATCACCCCAAACAATTGGACCACTTGAAAAACTTAATGGTTTTCCATCCAGCGAGACTTGCTTACCATTTGATTCCATATCAAGCTGTTGTAAATAAGCTGGAAAATGTATTAAACGCTGCGCATAGGGAATAATAGAGCGTGATGAATAACCACAAATAACACGATGCCAAAACCCTAAAAGAGCAAAACGAATAGGAATATTTTTATGCAAAGGCATGGTTTTAAAATGTTGGTCCATTTGCAAAGCACCATTGAGAAATTGGCGAAAATTTCGACCACCTATTGCAAACATCACAACAAGCCCAATGGCTGACCAAATTGAATAACGCCCTCCAACCCAATTCCAAAATTTAAAAACTCTTGTCGAATCTATGCCAAATTCTGCCACTTTATCAAGCGCACTCGAAACAGCAACAAAATGCGTGCAAATGGCTTCTTCTCCTAAATGTGAACAAATCCACTGACGTGCAACTTGAGCATTTACCATTGTTTCAGCCGTTGTAAAAGTTTTAGAAGCAATGACAAACAGCGTTGTTGCTGGATTCAAAATAGAGAGAGTATCAGAAATATGAGCACTGTCAGCGTTAGAAACAAAATGACAACGTGGACCATCATGATAAGGTTTTAAAGCATATGTAACCATTGCAGGACCAAGATCAGATCCACCAATACCAATGTTTACAATATCACTTATTCTCTCTCCATTGCTTCCCTTGTAGCTTCCATCACGTACCTTTTCAGAAAATCTTTCCATATCTTCAAGAACATCTTGAATATCGCGAATAAGATCATGGCCATCCAACATGAAAATTTCGTCAGCAGGTAAACGTAATGCAATATGAAGAACCGAGCGTTTTTCAGTTGTATTAATCGCTTGACCAGAAAACATTGCATCACGCCGTCCTAACACATCTGCTGCAACAGCTAAATCATCTAAAAGTTGCAATGTTTTAAATGTTACCCCACATTTTGAAAAATCGAAAAGAAGATCATCAAGTCTGAGAGAAAAATGGGAAAAACGCTGTTCATCTGCTAAAAAATGTCGACGAATATCATAGACCCCATCCTTTGCGGCATGGCTCCTTAAAGCATTTAATGCGGCTTCAAAAGCCTTTTCATTTCGAATCGAAAAGCTATCTCCCATAAGCTTATCCTATACAGTTATTGACAATGAAATCTATGCCCAAACAATAACAAAGCAGAAAGCATCTCCTTTATTGCTCCCTATCTTTACTGTTCACATAAAAACTAAGGAATATAAAAGTAAAAAATAAGATTTGAAGATGATATTTTTACAAGAATAAACTTTTAAATCTTTTCCACTCGATACATCATTTAACTTTATTGAGTTCTTTTGTTAATAATATAGCTTCTTCTGCTTTTGGTCTTATAAAACGCCCTAAAAAAAGATAAACAACCGGTGTAACATAAAGCGTAAAAATAGTTGCTAAACCTAAACCACCAACGATAACCCAACCTAAAGCTATACGCGCTTCTGCGCCAGCACCTTTGGCTAAAACCAAAGGAATACCTCCTAAAATGGCACAAATCATTGTCATGCAAACTGGACGAAGGCGAATGTTTGCTGCTTCTTCTACGGCTTCACGCACGCTTCTTCCCTGATCACGTAATTGATCTGCAAATTCAACAATAAGAATACCATTTTTCGCCATAACGCCAATTAACAAAATTAATCCAATTTGGCTGTAAATATTCAGACTCACACCACTCAATAGCATAGCAATTACAGCACAACCAATCCCTAATGGGACAGTGGCCATGATAATAAATCCTGAAATAAAGCTTTCAAACTGAGCTGCCAAAATCAATAAAATAATCAAAAAGGCAATGCCAAAAACAATCATAAAACCGGAGGATGTTTCATTAAGCGTTTCAGCTTCCCCTAAGGGAACTATATAGGTCCCTTTCGATAACAAAGGAGAAGCAATTTTCTGTACCGTTTGGTAAGCTTCCCCTAAAGCAATACCTGGAGCAAGATTTGCGCTTAAAATAACAGCACTCATGCGTTTTTCCCGTTTTAATTGGGGAGAGATAGCTTTTTCATGTAAACGTGCAATAACCGATAAAGGAACATATCGATTGTCTTTGGTCTTTAAAAAAATGTTTTCTAAATCACTAGGACTCTTCATAGAATTTTTACGCGACATCAATTTAACATCGTAAGAATGATCATCCACGTTAATGGAACCAATCTTTTTACCATCCAACATTGCTTGTAATGTATCGCCCAAATTGGTGATATCAATCCCTAAATCGGAGGCTTTTTTTCGATTGATTTCAATGAAAAATTGCGGTTGTGTTGCATCAACAGTAAGACGTGGGCGAATAAAACGCGGATCATCTTGTAAAGTACTCACCAGCTTATCAGCAATGGGTTGTAATGTTGCATAATCATTGCCAAGAATTGCAAATTGTAATCCTTGCCCAGTTCCTCTCACACCCAGAGAATTTCCCTGCGCAGCAAACACAAAAACTGCGGGAAACTGTTTAACCTTTTCATTAATATCTTTCACGATTTCTTGCTGACTCCGTAAACGTTTATCCCAAGACGAAAGCAATAAAATCAAAAAAGCAGTATTGGGTGAACCACCAGCACCCGCAATAGAGTAACTGTTAGCAATCTCCCCTGCATCACGTAATGGCTGTAGACTTGCTTCAATTTGCTCTACTTGCTCGTTCAAATATTGTGTTGAAATACCTTGTGGTCCATTAATAACCAAAAAGATCACAGCTCTGTCTTCTGCTGGCGTTAATTCCTGTTGTAGCTTCGTATAGCCTCCAACACAAAGACCCGCAAAAATAAGTGAAGCAAAAACAACAGCCCAAGGCTTTTCTAAACACTTATGCAAACTGTAAGTATATGCCTTATGAAAAAAAGTACCTAATTTATATAAAAAAGCAAAATGATGGGACTCTTCCTCTTTCTCCTCAATATGTTCTTTGAGAAAACGCGAAGCCAACATGGGACAAAGCGTTAAGGCAACAACTGAAGAAAGCAAAATAGAAATTGCCAAAACAAAACCAAATTCTCTAAAAAGACCTCCAACTTGCCCAGGAAGAAAGGAAATAGGAACAAACACAGCCACTAAAGTCAATGTTGTTGCTAAAACAGCAAAAAATACTTCACGTGTTCCTATCACCGCCGCAGCCCTAGACCCTAAACCCATGTTGCGCCACCGAACAATATTCTCAAGAACAACAATAGCATCATCCACAACAAGCCCTGTTGCTAAAACAAGTCCTAAAAATGTGAGAATATTTAATGAAAATCCTACAAGATAAATAGCTGCAATGGTACCAATCAAAGCGACAGGAAGAGATACAGCAGGTATCAGCGTTACACGAATGTCTCTGAGAAAAAGAAAAATGACCAAGATAACACTCAAAATAGCAATAACCAACGCAACTTCAACCTCATGAAGAGCGCTTTTAATAAAAACTGCATCGTCATTAATAACGTCTATATGTACAGAAGAAGGAACAATACTTTTGAGATTATCAACAACGGTTCTCACTCCTTCAGAAATATTAAGAGTGTTGGATTGTGCTTTACGCACAATTCCTAATCCAATACCTGTCTTTCCATTGATACGGAGAATAACCTTTTCTATATCCGGCGATAAAGTGACATGCGCAACATCACCAAGATGTACATGAGGTTTTAAAACAACTTGTTCAAAAGATTCTGGTGTTGTTAAACGTGCAGTAGCACGCACAACTAAATTTTGCGTAGAATTGCGTAATGATCCTACTGGCACATCCGTTGTCATATCAGCAAGAACACGAGAAACATCTGCTACGGTTAATCCATAACTTGCAAGTTTTGCTTGATCTATATCAATCTGAAAAATCTTTGTGCGAGCGCTATCAACCTGTACATCACCAACACCATCAACAGCGGAAATTGCATCAACAATCTGATCGTCTACAATCGTGGTTAAATCATCAACACTCATTGTTGGTGACGTCACAACCAAATACATCATGGCAGCAGCATTGGAATCTGCTTTAATAATCAAAGGCGAATCCGCATCTTTCGGTAAAGTATACGTAATGCGAGACAGGGCATCACGAATATCAGATGCTGCAACATTCAAATCAACACCAACATTAAAATTAATCTGCACACGGGAGCGCCCAAAAGAAGACGTTGAAGAAATCGTCTTAACACCTGAAACACGAGAAACAGCATCTTCTATAATTTTTGTAACTTCACGATCAATTGTTTCTGCCGACGCACCAGAAAACACCGTCACAATCGTTGTTACGGGAGTATCAACATCAGGTAATTCTCTTACATCAACATTTAACCATGCTGCAAATCCTGCAATGATGATCATAGCATTTAAAACAAAAGTAAAAACCGGTCTGCGAATAAATAAGGTAATGAGACCACCTTGCTCGACCTGTGACATCGGCTGTTTTGTGCTCAATTCTTGGCTCATTGTATATCCGTTCCGTAAACTGCTGGTAATTGCTGTTGATGAGACTTTGGATCATCAATCGTTACTTTACTTCCTGGATAAAGCATTTGTACTCCTTGAATGACAACTTGATCACCATTTTCTAGGGGTGCTTTTACGAAAACTTGATCTGCTTTATGCTGAATAATTGATACGGGTATAGCCTCTACTTTCCCTTCTCTCACACGCCAAACGAATGACCCTTTACTGTTCCATTGAACCGCAAGAGGATTAACGACAGGGAAAGAACCACTATGAAATTGCAAGGCAACAGAAAAAGACATACCAGACATAAGCGTATCTTTTTCATTATTAATTTCAACCTGAGCATGAAGTGTGCGACTTTCTGGATCAACGATATTATCAATCGCATAAATATGACCAACAAAAGATTTGTCTGGCTGCGCAGTTAATGTTGCCGTTACCTCATCTCCTTTATGGATGCGCGACACATATCGTTCAGGAGCCCATATGTCGACCAAAATACGTTCTCTATTCTCAATACGGCCTATTACAGTATTAAGGGTCACGTTATTCCCCGCATCAACAGGCAAAATACCAACAACCCCAGGAATCGGTGCACGAATTGTTCGCCGATCGAGATCTAATTCAGCATTACGCAAAACTAAATTTGCATTATCCAACTCTAAGCGTGCTGTAATTTCTTGAACTTCTGTTGCTGTATTGCTAGCACGTAATTTAAGAATGCGCGAAAGCGTTAACGCATTATTATCACGTTGTACTTTTGCTTTTGCAGCCGCTATTTCCTCTTTTTTAGAATCAAGCTTTGCAATCACATCACCTACTTGTACTTTTGTACCAGCTGACACAAAAAGCTTATCAATAACACCTGGAGATAAAGGGGTGAGCTCGACTTCTGCAAGTGCTTGTCCACTCCCTAGAACGTTAAGTTGTTCATAAAAATCTTGATTTTTTACAAGATCAACGACAACCTTTACCGGTGGTTTTCTCATTTTTCCATTTGAATCTTTATACGATACTCTTGTTTTATCCACCATAGAAATGGGTTGGTCTGCACTCTTTTTTCCAACCCAATAAGTAACCGTTAAAACAACGATTAAAAACACTAATGGAAAGATCTTTTTTAATAACGCCATACATCCGCCCTTGCTGTGTCATGTTCATCTGAAATAGTTTTCAACAGTAATATCGGCGTTTTACACAAAAACCCAACAGCGGGTGTATATATCTTACCCCACCGCAAAAAACACATCTCATCTCTGCTTGACTATCTTTCATAGATTAAAACGTCAAGTTAACTATCGTTCATATTGCTTTGTATGGTCATGACAAAAAAATGTTCATATCAAAACCAACTGAAGCCATAATATATTATATCCTTTTTTAAAATATATCATAAAAAAAAGAGATTTTTTTTATGACGACTCAAGTTTCACTTGCATTTCTTTAATGAAACGATTAGGAACCCTTTGTCTTAGACAATGTAAAAAATTGAAATGTATGCACCCGTAGCTCAGCTGGATAGAGCACCAGACTACGAATCTGGGGGTCAGGAGTTCGAATCTCTTCGGGTGCGCCATCTATCAATATCTTACTTATCATCTATCAATATCTTACTTATAAAGTCAGACTTTTTAAATTCTTTATTTTGTGATCTATTATTTTGTATTTTGTTATTTCATTCTGTTGTGGGGCGTTTCTTTAGCCATTTTGCTAGAATAAAATGTTATGAGTCCTTCAATTCAGCTCTAAGGTGCTTTTATTAGCTTATAATCGTAGCGATTACATGAGTAGCGTATGTTGTTGTTTTCTTTTTTCAATCTATGCGCTTGTTTTTGGTCTCTTCCGGATTATACTCTCTACTCAGTTAGGTAATTTTTACGTGCTTATTTCTAATTGTTCCATAACTGAATGTTTCTAGATATTTTATTCCTAGCAGTCCCATCTTAAGAGGGATTTCAGATGTGCCGCCATAAATTCCGGTTTACCACCATGTGAAGCTTTTTCAGTGTGTTGTTGGAAAGAATAAATAAACTACTTCTCGAACATACTACTATGAAACACTTATGGTATCCATTAATATCATCAGCATTTGTTGCAAACCAAAGCTTCTTTTCGCAATATTTTTAATTGAATTAAACGTATTTTTACTGCTTAAAGGCAAAAAGATTCTTTTTCCTAAAAAACAATAAAACTCTTCTTGTGCTTCTTTAGCATTATCTCTTGCATGGCATATCATCGATTTCTATGATATCTTAATATTTTTCTGTTCTCTATGAATTTTTCTAATTAATCCATGGGTACAGATTTCAAACATTAATAAAAGCTGAATTTAAAGAATTTTTCCATGCCTAAAACTGATATTGAAATTGCTCGCACTGCTAAAAAGCAACATATTATTGAAATTGCACAAAAAATTGGTATCTCACATGAAAATCTCATTCCCTATGGCCATGATAAAGCTAAAATTTCTTCTGAATACATAAAATCGCTTAATAAAAATCCAGATGGTAAACTTATCCTTGTCACAGCTATCAATCCCACACCTGCCGGAGAAGGCAAAACAACAACAACAGTTGGACTAAGTGATGCTCTTAATCTTATTGGTAAAAAAACAATAGCTACCTTGAGAGAACCATCTTTAGGTCCCTGTTTTGGTGTAAAAGGCGGTGCTGCTGGTGGTGGTTATGCGCAAGTCATTCCAATGGATGACCTTAATTTACATTTTACCGGTGATTTTCATGCTATTACAGCTGCTCATAATCTTCTTGCCGCAATGATAGATAATCATCTTTATTGGGGAAATACTCTAAACATTGATCCACGTCGCATTGTTTGGAAACGCGTTCTTGATATGAATGATCGTGCATTGCGCGATATTGTCATTTCATTAGGGGGCATAACAAATGGTTTTCCACGCCAAACAGGTTTTGATATTACTGTTGCATCAGAAATTATGGCGCTTCTTTGTCTCTCTGAAAATTTAGAAAACCTTACACAAAGACTCAAGAAAATTATTGTTGCTTATCGTTATGATAAAACGCCCATCACCGTTGCTGATCTTAATGCAGAAGGTGCAATGGCAGTTCTTCTAAAAGATGCTATACAACCCAATCTCGTACAGACAATTGAAAATAACCCTGTTCTCGTTCATGGAGGACCTTTTGCTAATATTGCTCATGGCTGCAACTCAGTTATAGCAACAAAAACTGCTTTAAAACTCGCTGATTATGTTGTCACAGAAGCAGGATTTGGAGCCGATCTTGGAGCAGAAAAGTTTTTCGACATCAAATGTCGGCAAGCAGGTATTGTACCAAATGCTACCGTGATCGTCGCAACTATTCGTGCATTAAAAATGAATGGTGGTGTGGATAAAAATAACCTGACAGAAGAAAATATCACCGCTTTAGAAAAAGGAGCAGCTAATCTTTTACGACACATAAAAAATATGAAGCACTACGGTATTCCTTGTGTTGTGGCTATCAATCATTTTGACAGCGATCGCGATGCCGAAATAAAAACATTACAGAAAATAGTTGCAACAACTGGACACAAAGCTATTATCTGTAAGCATTGGGAACAAGGTGGGAAAGGCGCTATAGAACTTGCACAAGAACTCGTTACCTTGATTGAAGAAAAAAAATCTCATTTTAAGATTCTCTATCAAGATGATATTCCCCTCGTTCAAAAAATTAATTGTATTATAACAAAGCTATACGGTGGGCGTGGCGCCATTATCTCAGCCCCTATTCTCAAACAACTTGAATCTTGGGAAAAAGAAGGTTTTGGCGCCTACCCTATTTGTATGGCAAAAACACCTTATTCTTTTTCTGCTGATCCCAAGCAATATGGTGCGCCTGTTGATTTTGAAATTCCCGTACGAGAAATTCGTCTCTGTGCGGGAGCCGGCTTTATCGTTGTCATTTGCGGAGATGTTATGACCATGCCTGGACTACCCCATTATCCCACGGCTGAAAAAATTCATCTTGATGAAAATGATCAAATACAAGGACTTTCATGAGTTTATAATCATGAACTCTATCATTCATTATAAAAAGCATTTTATTACAAAAAAAATAGAATTTTTAAAAGCGATATAGACAAATGTCTTATTTATATGATATAAGCGCTTGTTCTTTTGGATATGCCTTTAAAAGGACGTAGATTTTTCTATTATTTGTGACACTGAAAAAAGCAGGATAAATAGTGCAAGTACTCGTTCGTGATAATAATGTTGATCAAGCGCTCCGCGCGTTGAAGAAAAAGATGCAGCGTGAAGGTATCTTCCGTGAAATGAAAATGCGTAGTTATTATGAGAAGCCATCTGAGAGGCGTGCTCGTGAAAAAGCTGAGGCTATTCGTCGTACACGTAAGCTTGCTCGTAAGCGTGCACAAAGAGAAGGTTTTGTTAGTAACGGACGAACTGTTGCAGTGAAGTAATATGCTTTTGTGTATGCGTTATCAAAATGGCATGAATTGTAGTGTAAATAGGCTATCAGAAATTTTGTACTTATAGAATATTGTAAATGAGTTTTTCTCATAAGGCGTGTGTTATAGTATTTAGAATTATCTGAGCATAATGGGTGTTTTGGGTCTATAAATGCAGTGATTTTTACTCCACTCTTCGGCATTTCAAGCACTGCATAACAAGCTGCAGTTCGGTTCTTTAAATCGACTTATTGCTGTACAAAATTAAGGAGAGAGTACTGGATATTTTGTAATGGCATTTTGCTATAGTTTTTCATCTCTCAAATAGCTCTTTCTTATGTACCGCTCACGTGCTGGTTTTCTTTTTTTCTATTAAAATATTCTGCATCTTTCGAAAATTCTAGATTATATTGCAAAGCACAAATCACTATTGCAATATGCGATTATGTATGTGTAGAGATATGATATCAAATACATAATCCTCGTTCCCTTCACTTATATAACGAAATGATTCCATAATTTTCGATATCTTTTGATTTTATCCCTTTACAAAGGGAAGAATTTTAACCACTGCATTACAGCTTGGTTTTTCTTGATAAATTTCTTCCCCTCATCAATTATGTTATTCACCTCATAGCGTATCGAGCAAACCTTCCCCTGAATATTTCATTTAATTTTCTTTTTCTCTAACTCAGTATAAAAGAAAATTGACAATAAACAAAGAAACCACTGTGATTTTAATATGTGTGAATATGTGCCTTATCTTATCATTTTTTATGAAAATATTTTTACAATTTAAATAACGATTAAAATGTATAACATATTGATTTATTATTATAAATAAGCGTTTTTCATATTAAATAATAACTATGAATACCGTAAAGCTCTCATCATACACCCTCTCATATTGAATCAATCAAGATTATCTTCTTGTACATCATAAGCGGGATTCGTATGCAAATAGAATAAAAGCTATTTAAGAAAAAACAAAAAGGCTTCTTATGAACACCATAAATAATAGGAACTGCATAACATTGAAAGCTGGTAAATAGAACGATGGAGCCAGCTTATCTACCATACGAATAAGGATTATCATGGCATAAAATTATAATGTAGCAAATTTTATAAAGTGGATTATCACGAAAAAGTATCCTGTTAGCCCTTCATATATCAATCTACTCTACAATGCTGCTCATATTTTTACGCTTAACTGTTTTTATTTACCGTATTATTTTGTTCATTCAAAACTCTTTTCAAGCCACACAATAATCCCTTTACTGAACAGCTCTTTGTTCATAATATGCATACATGCACTTTTACTTCGAGAAACAAACTTAGAAAAGAGATGCAATACTTTAGCCCTAATTTCCTGTACACTTTACTGTTTTATCACGCGCACAGCTACATAAAAATCCAATGTTTATTTATATCTACCCCCTCATAAACAAGATAAGCACTAAGAAATACAAACCTTTTGTTTTCCTTATTTTGATATTTTTGTAGCAATTTTTTCATCGTTTAGATCTCTTTAACGAGCAGTGTGTCATACTTTTTATCAGTTTCCAGTCTTATCTTTCAGATTTTAAATTTCCAATATATGATGAAATAAAGGAGTTCGGTGTGCAAAGTTCTCGTTGGTTTCGCGTTTCAATACTCGCATCATGTATCTTAATAGCAACAGTCATTGTATTAGTTTCACCTCATTTGTTGCATGCACAAACATTTAATCAAAATTTAGGGCCCAGTGGTTTACCACTTCCGCGATTTGCTTCGATTAAACCTACCCGTGTTAATGTACGCGTCGGACCAGGAAGCAACTATTCTATCATTTTTACCTACCAAAAGAAGGGGTTACCTATTGAAATCATCCAAGAATATGATCAATGGCGCAAAATTCGTGATGCAGAAGGCGATGAGGGGTGGGTGTATCAATCGCTTTTATCGGGAAAGCGAACTGCTATAACTATTCCATGGCAAAAAGATAAAACAAAAAGGCTGATGCTACGAAAAAAACCCACCGACAACGCAGAACTTGTGGCGGAAGTAGAACCTAACGTCATTGGTAATATCCGCCAATGTGATGGACAATGGTGCGAACTAAACATTAATAATACACGCGGATGGCTTCAACAACCCCAGTTATGGGGAATCTATCCTGATGAAAAAGTAAAAGGCTGGTGAATGCTCAAACTCAACAAGTTTAATTTTTATTCCTCATTGAATATCCTCACTGCCTATCACAAGATTGATTTTTTGGTTTCAATCGCACGATTAAATCAATATGTGAAATTTCCATACCTTCTGGTGGCTTAGGCAAATTTCTAATAATGGGAGCTTCTTCCAAATTATAAGGAATATCAAGAATACGATTTTCGCCTTCTATATAAAAATGGTAGTGATCAGAGGTATTGGTATCAAACCAAGTTTTTGAGCCTTCTACGGCAATAATCCGTAATAATCCCGCTTCCGTAAATTGATGAAGTGTATTATAAACCGTTGCTAAAGACACAGGTACACCTGCCCTCACCGCTTCCTCATAGAGCTCTTCAGCAGTAATATGACGATTTCCTTGAGAAAAAATCATATGTGCAAGTTCCAACCGCTGACGTGTTGGACGCAGACCATTTTGACGCAAACGTTTTTCTAACATAGAAATGGAATAATATTGCACAACTTTTCTACACTCTTTTGTGGACTGTTGCTCTTCATTCATATCTAAATTGTCTGCACTCACTGACATATTACAAACTCAAATATATTCCTGCTAAATAAGATCAAAATACAAAAAAATGGGAATAGTATGGTGTAATCTTGTATTCCATTTTTAAATAATTACCTATGTAGAATACATAAAAAAAGGCTTTTGTCATTAAAAATGATATAAAACCATTTCCCTCTCTTTAAAATTTGCTCTAAAAGTAGGTTGGGAAAAGCGCAGAAATTAAAGATATATGCAAATAAATGGAGTAACAATGGCTGAACAAAAGTCTCGCTACACGTATGAAGAGCTTCTAAGCTGCGCTCGCGGCGAAATGTTTGGTAGAGGTAATGCGCAATTGCCAGCACCGCCAATGTTGATGATTCATCGAATCACTCAAATTAGTGAAACTGGAGGTAAATACGATAAAGGAATGGTTCGCGCCGAATTTGACATTACACCAGACATGTGGTTCTTTAATTGTCACTTTATAGGCGATCCCGTTATGCCAGGATGTCTCGGACTGGATGGTATGTGGCAATTAACAGGTTTTTTTCTTGGTTGGCTAAACGAACCAGGAAAAGGGAGAGCGATATCAACAGGTGAAGTAAAGTTATCAGGGATGGTAACTCCACAAACCAAAATTCTTGAATATGAAATAGATTTTAAGCGTATTCGACGTGGAAATTTAGTCTTAGGAATAGCTGATGGGTGGCTAAAAGCAGATGGAGAGACTATTTATAAGGCAAACGATTTACGCGTTGCTTTATTCAAAGAAGATTGAACATTGTTTCCATCAGAAAAAACTTTTCACTATTCTGTATGGAACGAGGAGGTATGAATGCGTCGAGTTGTTGTAACCGGAATGGGAATTGTCTCCGCAATTGGAAATAATCCTGGAGCTGTTTTAACTAGTTTACGTGAAGCAAAATCCGGAATTTCTTACGCACCTCAATATGCTGAATTAGGCTTTCGTAGCAGAGTTTATGGCAAACCTGATATTAATATAGAAGAACTCGTAGATCGACGTGCTCTCCGTTTTCATGGGCGTGGAACAGCATGGAATCACATCGCTATGGATCAAGCAATTGCTGATGCAGGTCTAGAACCGCATGAAGTATCGAACGAACACACGGGTATTATTATGGGTTCTGGAGGTGCTTCAACACATGCAATCGTAGAAGCTGCTGACATTACACGCCAAAAAGGTCCAAAACGTATTGGACCTTTTGTTGTCCCTAAAGCGATGAGTTCTACAGCATCTGCAACATTAGCAACTTTCTTTAAAATAAAAGGGATCAATTATTCAATCTCTTCAGCTTGTGCTACCTCCAATCATTGTATTGGTAATGCTTACGAAATAATTCAATATGGTAAACAGAAGCGCATCTTTGCTGGTGGCTGCGAAGATTTGGATTGGACACTCTCTGTTTTATTCGATGCCATGGGCGCTATGTCCAGCAGATATAATGACACCCCTCACAAAGCTTCACGCGCTTATGATGTTAATCGTGATGGTTTTGTCATTGCTGGAGGGGCTGGCGTTTTAGTTCTTGAAGATTTAGAACTTGCTAAAGCACGTGGTGCAAAAATCTACGGAGAAATCGTTGGATACGGTGCAACATCCGATGGACATGATATGGTTGCCCCATCAGGAGAGGGAGCAGAACGATGCATGCGCATGGCCCTTGCAACAGTCAATAATAAAATTGATTATATCAATCCCCATGCGACAGCAACTCCTGTTGGTGACCCTCCTGAGATAAAAGCTATCCGTCGTGTCTTTGGAGCTGGTGATCAATGCCCCCCTATTTCCGCTACCAAATCTCTAACAGGACATTCCCTGGGAGCAGCAGGTGTTCACGAAGCAATCTATACATTGTTAATGATGAATCATAATTTTATTTGTGAAAGTGCCCATATTGAAGAACTTGATCCAGCTTTTGCTGATATGCCTATCGTTCGTGAACGACGTGATCATCAACAACTGAATACCGTATTGTCAAATACTTTTGGCTTTGGCGGTACCAATGCAACGCTTGTTTTCCAACGTTATGTATAAACAAAAGTTCTTAGTAATTGAAAAAAGTACGGTCTTACGGAGAATAATATGAAAGGTTTGATGGAGGGCAAACGCGGCCTTATTATGGGAATTGCGAATGACCATTCAATTGCTTGGGGCATTGCCTGTCAGCTCGCACAAGCAGGAGCTGAATTAGCGTTGACTTATCAAGGAAATGCTTTTGGAAAACGTGTTCATCCCCTAGCAGATAAACTTGGTTGCAAATTAGTGCTAGAGTGTGACGTTGAGAAAAGTGAAAATATTGATTACGTCTTTGAACAACTTGAAAAAGAATGGAAAACAATTGATTTTATTGTCCATGCCATTGGTTTTTCAGATAAAAATCAGCTAAAAGGGCGTTACGTTGATGTCACAACACGTGAAAACTTTCAACGCACGATGGTTATTTCAGCTTATTCCTTTACTGAAATTGCCCAGCGCGCGGGTAAACTTATGCCCAATGGAGGAACACTTTTAACTCTTACCTATGGTGCTTCACAGCAAGTTGTGCCTAATTATAACATCATGGGTGTTGCTAAAGCAGCTTTAGAAGCTATGGTACGTTATTTAGCAGCGGACTTTGGTCCTCAAAATATCCGCGTCAATGCAATTTCCGCTGGTCCTGTTAGAACCTTAGCAGGTAATGGTATTGCAGCTGCACGGGCAATATTTTCACATCAACGCCGTAATGCCCCATTACGTCGTACCGTGAATATTCATGAAATTGGAAAATCTGCTCTTTATCTACTCTCTGACTTATCATCAGGTGTTACAGGTGAAATCCATTATGTTGATTCAGGCTATAACATCATGTCTATGCCAATACTTGAAGAACTAAAAAAAAGTGACGATTCCCAAGAAGGATAATTTTTATTTCATTGCACTAAAAAATAAAATCAATCATGTACATAGTGCTTTAGTCGGGTATTGAGTACGTTCTCAACTATATAAAGTGTATTGACTTATAATAATATGACGTAAGGCATATGTGCAAATGTTTGTAAGAATAAGTGAACACAAAACCAGATGTACTATGCCTTGTTTCGCAAAATATTTTATAAAAGCCGGAATATTTCTTCAATCCATGGTTGATAAAGTGTGTATTTATGACGTTATTTACCTTACTAAAGCATACGCTTTTGCCATTGTTTATAAATCAATATCCAACCCTCATGCCACCCCAGTTTGAAACAGAGATTAGAGAATTATTAAAACCCTTAGTTTCAGCTTTTGTATAGCAAATTGAAAAAAATATTCCTACCGTTTGATTTATTCTTGAAACGCAAATACAATCTAATTTAGGAAGAATATGAAGGCGTAAAGAAATCAATCATTAATCTTACTATTATTCTTTAATGAGGCTTTACGATTTTAAAAGCATCTATATCAATGTTTTTTTAATAATGGAGGTTACGCTTTACCTCACACCTTTATTTTTCTCATTCTTTAATGAAAGCATTTCTCTAATGTATCAGTTAAAATAGAACGCCTAAAAATACTATAGCTGTTGCTCTTTCATGCATTTTTTTTAAAGATATCTCTCAATGCACGCCATTCCATTTCACAATGGTACCTGTAAAACATATAAAAATCCCTGTGAAGTACATAAAATCCTTTTTTCACCACCATTTTAATGTTTATACAGATGACAAACTGACACTGTCATTTTACTTGCCATGTTCTAATGTTGAAACAACCCTTGACACTTGAGATGATTCATTAGAAGTATTTTTAATAATTTTTATCCACATACTAACCCGCTTGTGACAAGCAAACACATATTTTTAATTAACTCAATACAAAAATAAAATGAATTATTCATATAAATCAATTTTTTATCTTTATAATCACATTATTTTTCAGCTTAAATGACAGCCACAAACAAGTACAATAATATTTTTTTCAATCTTAGACTTTCAAAGTTATAATTCCAAAAATCATTTCTTGCATATAAAAAACAAAATTGACATGTGAGAGAATAAAAGGCTTAAATATCTCTACTGAACAGCTTCAAGTGCCAAGAGCTGTCTCAACATTGGGAGGTGTAATGATGCTCGTCTTCCTCCTTCATAAACGTAAAGATGGGGATGCGCACAATAGCTTTATCGTTACACTATTCACGGTCACCGTCGCAAATTGGACTTGGGAATTTTAAGAGAGGTCTCTTTAAAACAAGCACGTGAGTATGCAACAGCAATCGTGTTTTTTTGGCGTTCTATTTTACCTGATACATCAGAGAAATGCTTTCATTAGAAAATGAGAAAATAAAGGTGTGAGATAATCTCCATTATTTAAAAGATATTGCTTTAAGATAGCATAAAACTGAATTTAAAAATGATTGTAGAAATGGGAACTGATTTTCAGCTTTAAAATTTCATCTTCTTCCCAAATTAGATTGTCTTCTTGTTTTAAAAAATTACAAAAACAGAGATTCACAATATCCCTTCCCCAATATTCTTAGCTTATACGTTACATAAATAAGATGCTTCTACCTAATGAGTCTTGTATTATTCTGTTTGCAAATATCATTGTGAGATGAATTTAAGAGACAATAAAAGTATCTTGTTCATTACATTACATAAACATGTGTAAGTGGAAACGATAATTTATCTTAAAAGAGATAGCTCTTAGACAAAAGCAAAAACTTTTATATTTCAGCCATGTTTCATAAAGAATCGAATGATATGAATCTATAATTTGCTGGAATATGACTGCCTTATACAACCATTAATACAATCTATTTTATATGTCTATCATAGCATGTTTCTATTTTTTACGATTGGAATTATTAATAAACAGGATATCATTGTATTTCGTCCTTGAGGGCGCGGCCTAGTAATGTGTTTGCCGCTTCAGTTATGTTTTTACCACAATAGAGAATTTGATAAATTTGTTCTACAATGGGCATTTCTACCCCAATACGCTGCGCCAACGTATGTACTTCCTTGGTATTTAAGTATCCTTCCACAACCTGACCAATTTGTTTTTCTGCTTCTTTTATATCTATTCCTTTACCAAGAAGTATTCCAAAACGGCGATTACGCGACTGATTATCAGTACATGTCAAAACCAGATCACCTAAGCCTGTCATTCCCATAAATGTGGCAAGCTCAGCACCCATAGCCCCCCCTAAACGACTGATTTCAGCTAGTCCTCGTGTGATAAGAGCTATTCGTGCATTTGCCCCAAAACCTATGCCATCTGATATTCCTGCACCAATAGCAATAACATTTTTGACTGCCCCCCCTAATTGAACACCAATCATATCTGAACTTTTATAAACTCTAAAACTTTTGTCACAATGAAAAAGTTGCTGCAATTCTTTACCAAACTCAACATCAGAAGCTGCTATCGTCATTGCAGTAGGCCAACCAATAGCTAGTTCTTGAGCAAAAGTTGGTCCAGAAAAAACAGCTAAAGGAATTTTTTCACCTAAAATCTCACGAGCAACCTCTTGTAAGAAACGTCCAGTCCCATGTTCTAAACCTTTTGTAGCCCAAATAACGCGTGAATGCTGATCTAAATAAGGCTGAATATTATACAAGACTTGATGAAATACATGGCTTGGAACAGCGATTAATATATTGTGACTTGCCGTTATTGCAATTTCAAGGGAAGCTTCAAGTAATAAATTTTCAGGAAATTGAATATCGGGTAAATATACTTGATTACAACGTTGTTCCTGTAATTCTTTGATATGTTGAGGACTATATCCCCAAAGTAAAACATTATGACCATTACGGGCAAGAGCTATCGCTAATGCAGTACCAAAAGAACCAGCACCTATAACTGTCATTGCAACGGTTTTCATTAAATTTTCTAATTATTCTCTAAATTTTTGATTTCAATTGCATATTATTATTACAAATAATTTTAATGCTATCTTTAATATAAATTCTTTAAATCTAAAAATATTACTGCTTCATAGCTTTTTTATCTCACACAATATAAAAACTTGTTGCGCACATTCTCTTTCTTTGTAGTAAAATTTTACAAACATCACTTTTTGTATATTCTACAGATAGCTATTTGTCTCAAAAATTAAAGATTGACTAAATACCCCACAGACTTTCTCTTTTAAATTAAAAGTATATTCAAAATAATAATACTCATTCCACTGATATCTTGTACTTATCTCCTGCTTTATATCCTACGAATTTCTTCTACGGAGCTGATACATGCCGCATCATCTCCGTAGATATTTCTAACAACTACTCCACAGGAAACTGCTGCGTATTTTGATCTTGCCCCATGGGCATTTCTGAACCAGGTGCTTGATCTACAGGAGTTTGCGTACTTAGACCCTGCCCCATGGGCA
>NZ_JBHIQG010000021.1:0-18050 GCF_042196425.1 Bartonella sp. AD328YNZD
TTTGTCAGTTCAATTTACTGACACATAACTGACAGGTTTTAATCAATTCATATCATTGGTTATCTTTAAAGATTGTACTCTTGATATGAGTTATGTTTTAAAGATATTAACCTATTGAAATATAATATTTTTATTTTTTCTCATTAAAAAAATAATAGAAGGTCTAAAAGGAACTGACAACACTGATACGGTCTATTAAAAAGGATTTTTCTAATCTCTAGAATTATTAATCTCTCTTTAGATGTTTTCATAACAGTCTATAAATCACAATTATCATATTTATCATGTATCTTATGAAATTGGCGCAAGGGCTATTTTAATTAAAGCATAGCTGATCAGTATCCTAAAAATCTTGATCCTTATTGATGCGAAACTTAATCTTGCCCTTATCTGCCGCCAGATGCATCTGACCACCCCACTGGATAGCCCTGCAGTACCAAGCGTGAAATCACCATCCGTAACAACGGTAAAATCTCACAGCTGTTGAATTCACTCAAAGAGTGATAAAGGCTTTGGACAAAACTCTATTTTCTATAAAATTTTTGAGATTTTAAAGGACTATTTCTTGTCTTTTTTTCCGATAAATTTAGCTATTTTCTCTTTCCAAGAGTGAGGCTGCTCTTCGCAGGAAACCTCTCGTTGATCATCAAGCTTTTCTGCCACCTGTTTAATCAAAGCGTAACTCACTTGCTTCACCTTTGCTACTTCTTTGGCTAAAGCTAATACACGTTCAAGGTGGGTTTTGTTGATGCTCTCGTCAAAGCCTAGGTGATCACCTGCTGCAAAACTTTTCTGATAAGATTGTAAGGTTTCAACATCACCCAATAAAGCAAGAGCGCCAAGATGAAGTAAAGCATAATCCGTATCGTTTGCTTTAGACGTGGCGCCTTTTTCCCAAGGAGCAGTGCCATAATCAGAGCGAAGTCTTTTAGAAAGGTCAATGTCTGTTACCGACCATTCTAAAGCATCATCAAGCGCTTGTTTTAAGCGCTCCTCACTGACCTCTGGTTCAAAGATTTCTAACCCCTTTGCTTCAAAATTAAGCTGTATATCTGGGATATCTTCCGTGTGAGTAGGATCAATGTATTTGCAAGCAGAAGCCAAAATTCCCGTGCTAATCAAAAAGGCGCTATCAAATTGCGGACAATCTTTGGCAATTTCATCGTTGTAAAGAATATCTACTTCACGATCAGCCAATTGATAGCTTGCCATATAGTCATCTTCATTGATTTTCTCAGTTGACCAACCTAAGCTTTTTAAAAGTTCATGAGCACTTGCCATGGTCAATGGAGCATCTTTGTCATCCGTTTCCTCTACTTCCTCTGTCGGCTCACCTGCAACAGTTTTGGAAGCATCAGATGCCGTTTTGCGGATCCAAGCTTAAAATCAATGCCTTTTTGGGAAAACCTGTTCAATAACGCTGTGCAAGAGTAAGAGCGTTCTCAATATCATATTTTGTGATGTTTTCCACAAAACCTAGACGGCTTTTTCTTTGAAAACTCTCCTTATAAAACTTAAGTTTTTTGACATTGCCAGTCAAAATAAGTGCAATAAGGTGAAATTCTGCAAGGCAAAATTCACTGTTTGTTAGCAACGCCGCATAATCATAGATGATTTGGTTGGTGTTTTGGTTATCAGCCCACTCAAGTATATCTGTACAAATCTCCTTTAGCTTGCCTTCATCCAATTCAGTACTAGAAACTGTATAAAATTCTTCTGCCTCTTTGAGAGCTATATATTGGGGCAATCTAGGAAACATCTCTCTATGAGTAGTAGAAAAACTAAGTGTTGAAAGTGAAGCCTTGAATATAAGGATCGGTGTTTTTCCTTTTCTATCAAGACTGTACATTATATTAATGATACGGTCTTTGCTTATAAAATAGGCATTACGATTATAATTTTTGTCGCGATAGACTGTCCAGTTCATCATTTTTAATGTTTCAGAAACTGTATTAAGAAGAGCCAAAGATTGTACACCAATACGTGCATCTGCCGCCTCTCGCTCCTTTAAAACGGTCAGATGTCCTTCAGCAAATTGAACAGCGTGATTAACATATTTTTCCACATCATCGTCATCTAAATATTCAGAAATCGTACCTGCTTTTACGGCATTTTGATAGGATTTCAAGACATCAATTTGACCTGTTAATGCTAAACAAGCCAAATGCCATGAGATATCAGGACATGAGCTATATTTTTGAACAAGCGCTTTGCTTTCTATCGTTGCTTCTAAATCCTGAGCACGCGCCCATTGTATCACCCGCTCAGAAATTTTGATAAGCTCCTGCTCATTTAATGTCTCTACACGAATATCAATCCCTTTATCAACACCACTAAAAACCCCTCCCTCAATCGTATTAAAAGACTGATAAATATTTGTAGCTGATATCTGCCTACATTTTCTACTATCGTGAATATAATAGCAAGCTACAGAAATATCTTCGTTGGAGATCCCTGCTTCAAGATGAACATTGTAATCATCATTTGGAAGACGTATAAAACCAAAATCAAATTGAATAAAACGATCCGGCAAAACTAACCACATTTTCCCAGGCTCTGTGGCAAACCATCCTTGGGTTTTAAGAATGCGCGTTGCTACTGTGAGACTCATCAAACACTGTTTCGGTTTTTTGCGTGCTAAAATGTCATCCAATTCGTTATTTTTATACGCCTCAGCAAAAAAGATAACGCGCTTAACCTGCGTTATCTTTTCATAATCAGAAAACTCTGGTGTATATAATTGAGGTGTAGGTTTGTAATTCCTTAAAGCTTCAGTATCGCCGAGTAGAGCCTTTGCAACGAGAGAATGATTAGCAGCTTTTTCACGTAATTTTTTCTCAATATCTTGTGCTTGCGCCCAAGCTAACACTTTGTCTAAAGCTACCTTAACGTGGTTTTCAAAAAACTCCAGTGCTGTAACTCCAAAATTCTCTTCTGAAGAAATCAGCATATCCTCATATTGGTATCGCGATTTCTTACCGTTAGCGTATTCCCAGCCAAGACAATAAGCAGCAGTAGTAAGACTGACAGAAACCCACAATCTTCCGCTATCCCGTCCATAATCTATGACACCATAGTGAATACGCACTATGCGATCGGGGAGGTGATAATAAGCAAACATATCACCCATTTCATCGCGATGAGGCTCCCAGCCAAGTCTTTTTAAAATCTCTGTTGCATCTTTGGTTTGCATCGTCATTACCCTGCGTGCTCTTTAATTCTTTTACAGAGAAATTCATAAAAATTACTTGCGTAATACTGGGGATCGCTAGGTGTAAACTTAAGATAGAGCGGACACTCTCCATCCTGAAACTGAGAGTAATCAAAGTAAAAGGTTTCACCAAAATCAGTACTACTCACGACAAGCTGTTCTGATGTTGCAAAACCACGTTTTCTATAATAATTTAAGTTTTGACAAACAATATCATTAAAAGGAAAATCTACACAATCTTCATAAAGACTATAGATTTCATCACCACCAATATCTCCCCCTTTATAATTTTTTAAAAAACTTTTATAAGAAGATGTGAATTGCAAACCGAGAGCTTTCTCCGCCTTTTCAATCCATATATCATCGACAGCATTTTTTGCAGTACCAAAATTGATAATCTCATCATCATATTTATTCACTTTATCAATTAATACTGCAACATCATCTAAAGTATAGGTTTTCATAGATGATCCTCAAAACGTGCGTAACGCTCCATATTTCCCTATCAATTTCACCTCTTCCATAGTTTTTTCCAAAAACTCTTGTAAAAAGGGATAGGTTGCGGAGTGGGAGTGTTCTCAATCTTTTCAATTGGTTGGTCTCCATCAGGTATCTCAACTCCCACGCTTTCTTTAATTCTTTTGCAAAGGAATTCATAAAAATTACTTGCGTAATATTCGCAATCTTCAGATGGAAGCATGACATAGAGTGGGCATTCACCATCCCGAAACTGCGTATAATCAAAGTAAAAAGTCTCACCAAAATCTGTTCTACTTACAATAAGCTGTTCTGGTGTCACAAAACCACGTTCTCTATTGAGTAAGTTTCGGTAAACAATATCGCCAGCAGGAATACCTTCCCCACAATCTCCATAAATGCTAAATATTTCATCACCACCAATTTCCCCTCCTACATATTTTTTTAAAAAGCTCTTATAAGAAGATGTGAATTGCAAACCCAAAGCTTTCTCCGCCTTTTCAATCTGTAAATCATCTGTTTCATCCTCTCCATCATCTTCAGTACCCAAATTGATAATCTCTTCATCATATTTATTTACTTTATCAATTAAGACTGCAACATCATCTAAGGTATAGTTTTTCATAGATGATCCTCAAAACTTGCGTAACGCTCCATATTTCCTCTATCAATTGCCCCTCCTCCATAGTTTTTTCCAAAAACTCTTGTAAAAAGGGATAGGTTGCGGAGTGGGAGTGTGCTCAATCTTTTCAATCGGTTGTTCACCTTCAGGTATCTCTTCTCCCACGTGTACTTTAATTCTTTTGCAAAGGAATTCATAAAAATTACTGGCGTAATATTCGCAATTATCCAATGGAAACATAACATAGATTGGACATTCTCCATCTCGAAACTGCGTATAATCAAAGTAAAAGGTTTCACCAAAATCAGTACTACTCACGACAAGCTGTTCTGATGTTGCAAAACCACGTTTTCTATAATAATTTAAGTTTTGACAAACAATATCATTAAAAGGAAAATCTACACAATCTTCATAAAGACTATAGATTTCATCACCACCAATATCTCCCCCTTTATAATTTTTTAAAAAACTTTTATAAGAAGATGTGAATTGCAAACCGAGAGCTTTCTCCGCCTTTTCAATCCATATATCATCGACAGCATTTTCTGCAGTCCCAAAACTGACAATATCACTATCATATTTATCAACTTTATCAACTAATTCTATAACATCATCTAAGGTATAGGTTTTCATAGATGATCCCCCTTAAAAATATTAACGATGCCTGCATTCTTGAAAAGAAAAAATAGTGGTTTAACATTGCAATTCGGAAGTAAAACCACCATACAAAGAAATTTACTTCAAGTTATCTGTAATCCTTTTACAGAGAAATTCATAAAAATTACTTGCGTAATACTGGGGATCGCTAGGTGGAAACTTAAGATAGAGCGGACATTCACCATCCTGAAACTGAGAGTAATCAAAATAAAATGTCTCACCAAAATCAGTTCTACTCACAACAAGCTGCTGTGGTTTTGCTAAACCATTTTCTACATCCGTTATATGATAATAGACAATATCATCACTACGAGCAATTTCAAAATTTGTATTATAAACACTTAATATTTCCTCACCACAGATTTCCGCTCTTCCATAGTTTTTTAAAAAACTTTTGTAGGAGGTTGTGAATTGCAATTTAAGAATCCCCTCTGCCTTTTCAATTAGTACATCATCAACGGCTTCATCTGTAGAGCCAAAATCAACACTATCACTATATTTATCAACTAATTGTGCAACATCATCTAAAGTATAAGTTTTCATAAATCTTCCCCTGCATGGTCCTTAATTCTTTTACAGAGAAATTCATAAAAATTACTTGCATAATAATGTGACGCTCCAGATGGAATTCTAACATAAAGTGGGCATTCACCATCCTGAACCTGAGTATAATCAAAGTAAAATGTTTCACCAAAATCAGTTCTGCTAACGACAAGCTGTTCTAGTGTCACAAAACCATGTTTCCTATTATATAAGTTTTTATACACAATATCACCAGCAGGATGATCCTCAAAACCTGCGTTATAAATGCTAAAAATTTCCTCATAACCAATTTCTCCTCCTCCATAATTTTTTAAAAAACTTTTGTAGGAAGATGTGAATTGTAAACCAAGAGTTTTCTCAGCTTTTTCAATCAATATATCATCAGGAGCATCCTCTGCAGTACCAAAATTGATAATATCATCATCGTATTTATTCACTTTATCAACTAATTCTATGACATCAGCTAAGGTATAGGTTTTCATAGATGATCCTCAAAACTTGCGTTATAAACGCTCCATATTCCCTCTATCAACTTCACCTCTTCCATAGTTTTTTCCAAAAACTCTTGTAAAAAGGGATAGGTTGCGGAGCAGGAGTGTGCTCAATCTTTTCAATCGGTTGATCACCTTCAGGTATCTCAACTCCCGCATGTACTATAATTCTTTTGCAAAGGAATTCATAAAAATTACTTGCGTAATATTCGCAATCTTCAGATGTATACTTGAGATAGAGTGGGCATTCACCATCCCTAAACTGTGTATAATCAAAATAAAAGGTTTCACCAAAATCAGCATCACAAACGACAAGTTGTTCTGGTGTCGTAAAACCACGTTTTCTATCATTTAAGTTTTGGAAAACAACGTCATTAACAGAAACACCTATAGGATGCTCATAAAGACTATAGATTTCTTCACCACTAATGTCCCCGCCTTTATAATGTTTAAAAAAACTCTTGTAAGAGGATGTGAATTGTAAACCAAGAGCTTTCTCAGCCCTTTCAATTACAAGATCATCAACTGCATCATCTTCAGTACGAAAATGGATAATATCATCATCATATTTATTCACTTTATCAACTAATTCTATGACATCAGCTAAGGTATAGGTTTTCATAGATGATCCTCAAAACTTGCGTGATAAACGCTCCATATTTCCCTATCAATTTCACCTCTTCCATAGTTTTTTCCAAAAACTCTTGTAAAAAGGGATAGGTTTCGGAGTGGGAGTGTTCTCAATCTTTTCAATCGGTTGGTCACCATCAGGTATCTCATCTCCTGCGTGTACTATAATTCTTTTGCATAGGAATTCATAAAAATTACTGGCATAATATTCGCAATCCTCAGATGGAAGCATGACATAAAGTGGGCATTCTCCATCCCTAAACTGCGTATAATCAAAATAAAAGGTTTCACCAAAAGCAGCATCACAAACGATAAGCTGTTCTGGTGTTGCGAAACCACGTTTTCTATCATTTAAGTTTTGAAAAACAATATCATCAAAAGGAATATCTTCTCCACACTCCTTATAAAGCCTATAGATTTCATAACCACCAATGTCCCCGCCTTTATAATGTTTTAAAAAAACTTTATAGGAAGATGTGAATTGCAAACCAAGAATTTCCTCAGCTTTTTCAATCACGAGATCATCAACCTCCTTATCTTTGCTAGCAAAATTAACAATATCACCTTCATATTTATCAACTAATACTGTAACATCATCTAAGGTATAGGTTTTCATCAATTATCCTCCATAAATTATTTTATAAGTTTCTTTTTTCTTTTTTCATCAATCGTAGAGTATTACTGCCGGTGCTCCTGTCCCCATCTGTCAAAATTTAGACCTATGATACCCCATTTCATATCAATTATTCCTCCTAAACTACTGTTTTTTTGTTCTCCATGCCCATTGCCGTATTCTTTCCAATATTCCTCTCTCTGCTTCTCAAACTTTTTTCTATCTATGAGCGATTGATGTGTTTTTGGATTAGCATGAATAACAGAAGTATATTTTTTATGAAATTCATGGCTAATTTCCGCTAGGGGTCCATCAGGGGTTTGATTTAGGTGATGCAACTCAACAGGCTTACCATCAAACCCTATAGGTGCTCTTCCTGTTTTTGTCCTTTCAACATTGGTGCCCCATACCGTTTCCCCTTTTTCAGTCCATTTAACCCTTGCATGAGGATCAAACAAATCGTCTCTCCGATAAACTGTGTAGGTCTGTCCAAATTTGCTATCGGTAAATTTAGTGGGTTTCTTTTTTAACCAAAGCTTTTTTTCTTTAGCAGCAAGTTTAGTTAGTTCTTTCTTCGCCGCAAATTTGTCAGGATCTCCTTGAGCTGCAAGTTCTGCAAGATTTTTCTTGGAAGCGAATTGGACAAAATCTTTCCTAGCATTGAACTTGATCACAGCCTTTTCGCCAAGCTTTATGGCTCCCTTGGCTGCTCCAGCGCCTCCAACAAAGTTTTCTAACACTCCGGCTGATAATCTTCCAGTTTCAAAACCAGCATTAAAAGCTCCGTTAACTTCCGCTTTTTCAAGATTCTCTTTTACGTAATCTATATCCCCTATAAAGGAATCCTCAACACCTCCCCAGAATTGACCAGCACCTTCCCAGACATCATCAATCACATGTCCACTCACGACCCAAGACGCTCCTGTTCCAATGTCTTTAACACTCTTTTCAACGCCCCCCCGTGGATTGCTAGCAAATATTATCATTTGTAACATCATGTTCTTCACAGCGCCATCAGCTAACTCGTATAGCTTGATTGGTATATCGGCAATGAGACCAGTCATAATTCCTGTCGAAAAAGTTCTATCTTGTTGTTCATCAATCTCGAACCATTTTTCGTTAACATCTCTTCGACACTGATCATCAGGGCACTCTTCTAACTCTTTCTTCATCTGAGCGCGTTGTGCACTCCCCAAAAAGTTATTTGCAGCGGCATTACCAGCGGCATCAGCACCAGCATCAACATCGCCACCGGCAAGGGCAGCGGCAACGCCCCCCGCAGCCCGTGCGACATCAATGGTGTGATCCCTAAAGTCAGCAAACTGCGCATCAATCTTTGCGTTTATACGCGCTTCCTCTTCCGCAGTTGGGGTGCGACCGTTTAGATCTCCCATTTCCTCTTTCACAATGCCTTGCACCCACAATTGAAACTGGAGCATAGCAGTGGCTTCGCCCACAGCACCCCCCACAGCACCGGCAGAGCAAGCACCGCTCGCAACCGCGCCTTTTAAGCAGCCAAGACCGGCATGGGCAACGATTTGCGTGACCGTGTCTATTTTGCCTTCTGCCTTGGCAGTACCGATTTCTTCCGCCAACGATTTGCCAACCGTATCAGACAGGGCGATGCGCAGATTGTTAAAAAAGTTCTTGTCAAGAGAACCACCCTCAAGAGCCGTTTGCACGCCTGTGCCAATGGCGGCTTTGATCAGGTTCTTTTCCGCTTCACTGGCGATACGATCGACAAAAGGAGCGGTTTTTGGCAAAGATTGTCCAACACCTGCCATTTCCGTTAGTTGGCTGGTTAAGCCCGCCGTTAACATCGACGAGACAATGCTGAGAACATTCTTTGAAGAGCCAAGCTCATGCAAGGCGCCGGCAATATTGCCGCGATTATTGACAAGAGCCACAGCGCTTTTGTTAATCAGTGCTTGGACACCTGCCTGTATCGCTGCATTCATGGCGGTGCTCGAGCCAAGCCCCAAAGCACCGGTAATGGCACTGGCAGCGCCCGAGGCTGCTCCACCCGTAACCGCCGTGACAGCCAATGCCACGAGAGCCGCGCCAGCTTCTGTCAGCCCTTGGGCTTTATAATCCCAGTCTTTAAATTCAGCTTTCACTGCTTGCCAATCAACTTGCTTGGATAATTCTGGATCATCACGCAGTTGCTTAATCCATGCCATGCCTGGGGAGCGAGACAATTGCTCAAGAGATTTGTCTAAATCACCGGTTGCCTCATATTCAACAACAAAGCCATCGCCCGCATCAAGCTTTATGCCACCCTTAGCATCTATGGTGACATGCTCGATGGTCTCCTTAAGGTAACCTTTGTCCCTCTCACTCCACCACACAAGATTTTCATTACGCTGATAAACATCCTTAAAATCTTGATCCTTGTTGGTCAGAAACTTGATTTTTCCCTTATCTGATGCCAAATGCGTCTGACCACCACTTTTTGCCCCTATGGCATCAAGCGTGAGATCCCCATTTTGCGTATGCATGGAGAGGTTGCCCTCTGTTTCTATCGTGGTTTTGTTTGTAGTAACTTCTGTTGACTGTTGACGAAACTTATTCTTTTGCTTCGATTTGTCGCCTTCTTTGCCCCTCAGATCCAAATCAAAACTGTTAAAATCTTGCTCTGAAACCACGTTGAGAGCGCCACCACTGGTGAAATCCCCATTGCCCTTGGCTTTAAACTTTCCCCCAAGGTTAAGATCACCACCTGTGACAATGGTCAAATCTCCATCACTGTTGACTTCTGCCAAACGGTGCTCACTGCTTTGGGCGTTATAATGCCCTTTTTCCAATGTCTCCTTATGGTCACTCTCTAACACTAATGAACCAAACGTAGCAGAGCCATCAACAATGACCGTCATCGGTCCACCACTGCTCCATTGGCCACCAGTCATGCTTAAATCGCCAAGGGAGTGAATGTTTAAATCCTGTATAGAAATGATTTGAGCCTGCTGTCCGATCCGATCAACAAAACCATATTCATTCGTGTCACGGATTTTTGCAGTACCATCAATGATTGTCTTCGCATTGAGGGTGATGATATTCCCCAAGATAACCCCTGACGAATTGGCTAAAAGATCGCCACTGCTGAGATCGACAGCACCGCTGCCAAGCAAAAAACCACCATCATTAAACAAAGTTTGCGTAGTCGAAACATGCAATGCACCATTACTTGATATGGTGCCGCTATTGGCAAAACGGTCCGTCTCTATAGTAACGCCATTGCCTTTCAAACGTGCACTGGCAAGGTTTCCTTGCTGCGTTTTTGCCCCATAAACATCTTGTGCTAAAGAAGTGTTTGGTGCCAAATAAACGTGGGGTACCAAGACCTCTTGTCCATCGACAAGGTGGGTCTCAAGCCAGATCATATCCTTTTTGATCCCAGAAATCTGCTGAGGTGTTAATGGCTTGCCTAGCTCTAACTCCAAGGGATCTTGCTGCTCCACAGCATTGTCATAAAGCCTTTGCATTTGAGCATTGGGATCTTCAACATCAAGAAGAGTGCGATTGCCTGTCAGCTCAAAGATTTGCTCACCCACCAGACGATATTCAAAATAAGCATCCCCCAACTTTTTAAACACGTGCTCAGGCTTATAATTACCAATCTTTTTTAAGTAATAGTCCGATCCTAAAAATTTACTTGGGTTGATAAAATCTGGACGCGTCTCAACTAAAAACGGCACATCCGGTGATTGGGTCTGAGCCAATTCTGTCTTAACAGAGTTAAGCCCGTCTTGCGTTGGCACCTGTATGGATTCTGGTGCGGGTGTTTGGATACTTGGTGCAAAAAGCCCTTTGTGCCCTTTCAAACCATTGATAATCCCATCTAATCGATCATCACTAATCAGTGGTTTGGAACCGTCAAAATCGGTGTTTTTAACACCAGCCAAACCTTTCTCGCCAGAGCTTAAGCCAACTTGCTCAACCCCTTCACGCACCGCATGATTGTCAATAGTGCCTGTCAACTTGGCATCAAGCGTGCCACCAGCTTCAATCGTGCCATAAACAGCATCATAAGTGCGGACGGTTGTTTTGGTATCAGTAGTACTGCCATAATATGTTATGCCTGTAATACTACACCCTCCTAATACTGTGTGGCAATGTTTCTTCCTGCGATGCGTTTCAGTTACAATCTTGGTTGTTTCAATTAAATCACGCCCCTCATTGAGCAGCGTATCACCCTGCATCTCAATGTTGCCATTGGCAGCAATCAAGCTATAGCTATTGCGGATATCACCGGCATTAATTGTCAGATGATGTCCTACTAAAATCTGTGCAGCATTATTGGTAAAATGAGGTTGTTGACGGCTAATTGTAGTGTCAACATCTTCCTTTATCTGATGGTGTCTAACATTAGTGCCTTCCCAACTTCCCGCAACAAACCTGTGAGAAACCACTTTATCGCTAACTTCAACCCCACCTTCACGCATGTTGGTAAGCGCTGAGACATCGAAGGTCATATCGCCTGACACGGCTTCTAAAAGACCCGAGCTGTTGATCACATGACCAGCCCGCTCTCCACTTAAGCCACGGATGATGAGATTGTCTTCAGCAATGACATCGGCAAACTTATTGATAAAATCCCCATCTAAGGAGAAAATGGCAGATTTCTTGGCATAAATCAGCCCACTATTACTCAGATCAGCGCTCACATTGAGCGCAACCCCATCACCACTTGAACCAATACTGCCGGCATTGTCCAAAACATCTGCGGTTAAGACAAAAGCGCCACCACTTTTGAGAACACCGTCTTCACCATTTAAAACCAGAGCAACTTGCCCCAATGACGGATCATGACTTTTTGCCACAAGCGTAAAACTGTCACTGGCTAAAAGCTGACCGGAATTGGCTAAAGACCCAAGCTTCGCATCAACAACACCGCCCACCATAATACCGGAATTGCTTAAAACATCATGGCTGTTGAGAGTAAGTACCCCGCCTTGCGCTTCCACAAGCCCAGCTTGGGTGAGTGTGCCTGCCTTCAGCGTTACATCATAGGCGCCCACCTCACTTGTCTCGCCCATTGTCAATATGCCATCACTGGAAAGCTCAACCCGCTTTTTAGAAACAATGCGCCCTGTTTGATTTAGAGTGTTTTGCGCATGCAAAGCAATAGTATCATTGCTTTCTATTGTGCCACTATTGCTTAAATCACCGTGGCTGGTCAGTTGAAGGTCACCACGCTCAATCTCTATGTGCCCTGCTTGGATCACACTATCAGCAACAATATTGACTGCCCCTTGCGTAGAAATGAGACCATCAACATTCTCAAAACTGCCCACATCAATGCGCAAACCATCCCGCGCTAAAACATGCGCACCTTCATCATGTGTAGCGTTTTGTTGCTCTGAATTTGTCGCTTCAGCGCTTTTATTGACAAAAGACGTTGCAACAATCTTCATCTCACCGGCTAAAGCACTGAGAAGACCAGCCTCATTATTTATATGACCAGCACGTATCTCTTTCAGCCCACCAATACTGAGAGCCTCTTCTGCAATCATTCTGCCCTGTGTGTTGGTTAAATCACCATCACTGAATACGTCCATAGATTTTTTGGCGTAAATCAGCCCACTATTGCTGACATTCCCTGCCACATTGAGGGCAACATTCTCACCACTAGAGCCAAGCGCACCGGCATTGTCTAATTGCCCTGCGGTCACAACAAAAACACCACCACTTTGAAGGACACCTTCGGATGTATTCTTCAGAAAGGCTTGTTGCGGATCGGCGCCTTCTTGTGTGCTTACCATCAAATGCAAATCATCGGTTGCAATAAACGTCCCTTGATTGGTAAATGCACCAATATGAGCATCGACACTCTCACCGCGCATTGTGCCGTTATTTGCGACCCCATCACGCACTTGAAGGGTTAATGCTCCCTCTTGGGCTTCCACTGTCCCTGCTTGGGTTAAAGCATCAGCACTTAAAACCACATCATAACTTAAAATCGTGCTCTCTTGAGAAGTTGTGAGCATGCCACCCGCTGTCAAGGCAACCTGCTGCATACTGACAATATCACCCGTGTGATTGAGGGCACCATGGGCATCCAGCGTTATCTTCCCATTGGACAATACAGTACCTTCTTGGATCAGGGCACCGTGATGCGCATAAAGGTCAACTTTTTGCTCTGCCACTAAGCGCGCACGTGATGTAAGCTCTGCTGCTTCCACCAAAAGAGAGCCGCCGGCGCTATAATGTCCAGCGCCTACAGTGAGCCCATCATCGGCGCTCAAGACAATATTCCCCTTAGCACCAATATGGTTGTTTAAAGCGGTGATTTGATTGGTTTTAATGGTCAGATCGCCAAGGGAAGAAACCCCTGTTTGATCATTGTCTTGCATGCGGCTTAGATCAATTGTTGCTGCTTGGATCTCTAAAAGATCACCGGCGGCTATCCTCCCATTCCCCGCCTCAAGCTTTGCTGCCTGTAAGTGCAAAAAACCCGTCGCTGACTGTTGACCATCACTCCCAATACCGCTTGCTAGAAGAGCATGAGACTGGAGCTTGATCAGATCAGCGCCCACATCGACAGTACCGCTCGCTGCAACGCGCGCATTTTTTTCCAGTTCAACATGTTTCAAAGCCTTCAGTTCAACTGCTTCTTCTGAAAAAAGCAGATCTTTCACATGTACACTGTCGTGGTGAGAATGAGCCTTCACCGCTCCTTTGGCGCGTGCTTTGGCAATTACCAGCTTGCCATCACTTGTCAATCTCATGGCGCCTGCATTGGCAACCATGTCTCCGCGCATCTTAACGCCGGCGCCTTTATCATTGGCAATCACGCGGATCTGCCCCGCATACATTCCACCAAACTCACTGGAATCAATCGCCAATTCCGGCTCTTTGCCATCAGAACCAAGAGAAGTTGCTTCGCGTTTGTCATAATCAAAATGATTGCGCCCCGCGATAACAGCCAAATCTCCTTTGACCTGTATGGGACCCCCGATACTGATCTTGCGCGAAACAAGATCAAAAATATCTAATGCACTCCCATCAGCCCCACGAGAGCCTATGGTGATATCACCACCCTCAACACGCAACCCACTCAAAGCGCCATCGGCTCCAATAATCGGTTGTCCGGTCGATAAAGTCACCCGTGGTGTATTAATAAAGCCACAACCGTTACAGGTAATCCCATTGGGGTTGGCGATAATAACATCCGCCATATGCCCATGCACTTCGCTCACGCCTTCAAGACGCGAGCGATTGGCACTCACTACTTCATTGAGGATAACCTTTGCTGCACCGCTATAACGCAAATTGCCGTTGCCTGGCACCAATCCCCCAAGCTGTGAACGCGAAACCTCCTCAGTCGAATTGTTCAAAATCACGCCATGGGTATCAACATTGAAACTGTCATATTTGTTATGAGAAAGACCCTGTCCATTGGGGCGCACAATATCAATCAGCGGCACATCATTGCCGGCTTTCCCCACCGTGGGGCGGAAAACAGAGCCAACCCCATCAGCTGCTTTTATCCCTTGACTCTCTTGTGCAACGGGACTTCGCGCTCCAAGCGCTTGTGCTTGCAACAACAAAGGCTGAAAAGCTAAGCAAAAACTTAAAACAAGTGAAAGCCCCTTATGGATCCCTCGCTGCAAAACACAAAGAACGCGCTGCCATAGCTTGTATCCATATCCCAATCTATGCTTTTGATCTTTCAATCCCCGCATCTTCAGCTCCTCATAAAATTCTTTATCTCTTTTAAAAAACAACCCATATGGGTATAAACAGCGCAGCGATATTTTTACCGCCCATTTGCTCTAAAATCTCAATAATGCCCGCACTTGAAATAACCCTGTCGCATTTCCCTTTTCTCGCACTGTCGATTGGGTTAAAATATTTGAATAAGACACATCAATATCCGTAATATCTCCGGTTGCATGGAAACCAAGAGTTGCCCCAACGAGGCTCCCGCCAAAACTGTTTTTGTTTACATCATTGGCCACGGCCCCCAGATCAAGCGCCATATAAGGGGCAAATTGGCTCATAAATTTACGCCCCATTCTCGAAGAAAAACCTGGCAACAACAGCGACAATTCATTGCGCCAAAACGCCCCATTATTGCCGTAATAAATCGCCTCACGCACCCCGCGCACAGAGGAACTACCACCAAGCGATATTTGCTCTGAACTAAACAACGTGTCGGGTGATAATTGTCCTGAAAACAGCGTGTTATAGCGAAAGTTATATTGTTTGAGCGAAAAAGGACGCACGTAGCCTAGGGAAAAAGACAATTTGGAAAATTGCCCTTTGGGTGAATTTTTTGTTGTATTCTCTTGCTCCTTATCGTCATAAGCGCCAAGAATTGCCAACCCTTTATGAAACCCTATATGCGCGCTTAATTCTCCTCCAAGCCACTTGCGCGAATGATCAAGCTCAAAGGTTGCAATAGCTAGTTTACGGCTGGAAACATCAACCCGACTGCCCATAATAAAATTATCAGAATATTTCCATGTCAACCGTCCTGTAACCCAGGTCTTTCCCTCTTGATCACGGTCGATAACCCGTGAAATCCACGGTGTCAGCGATAAAGACTTACCCGCTGTCATAATATCGGAAAATATTCCCTTAACACTCGAATGATATTGGCTCCACGTCCCATCAAAACCCGTTGTCCAATAGCCATAGGGTAGAGAAAATGATCCCGTTAGAGTATCACTATTGGGACGCTTGTGAGAAAAATGATACGGACCACCATCCATAGAACGCTGATAGCTAAACGACCATTGATCATTAATCCCTAACAGATCATCAAAAGAAAGGCTCAAGCGCGTTTGATAAAGCCCTGTTGCTTTAGCGCCAAGATTATCGCTGGAAAGCGTAATAAGCCAAGGTTTCTGTTTTTCAATATGAACATCGAGTATCGAACCACCCGAATTGCCACCAGCACCAAGATTAATGGTGGCTTGGCGTGAGAAAAGCCGATTGATTTGATCAAGCCCTTGCTCTATCTGGCGCAGATTGGTCGGCTTCCCAATAAGGTTTGGAAAAGCCGTGGTGATTTCTCCTTGAAGTCTCCTCTCAACTTTATGCCCATCAAGGGTAATATCTTCCATCACACCTTCAACAACAACAATCTTGAGATGACCGCCGCTTAAATCTTGCTCAGGCAAATAAGCCCGCACCGCAATATAGCCGCGCTTCATATAAAGCTTGGTCACCGCTTTGAGCACTTTGTTGATTTCGGCAATCCCCAAACACCGCCCTTCCCAAAGAGAAATGGCTTCATGAAGGTCGGTATGAGAAATCAACTGAGCACCAACAAATTCAATGCTTTTGATCAGCAAACAGGTTGTACTAGGCGAAACACCATAGGCAGATGTGGTATCATCGTCTGGCAAAAATACCCCATGTGTTTCGTTTCTACGGTGTAATTGCTGAAAACGTTGTTGTTGCGTTTGTTGTCGTTGGATGCTCTCTGATTGATTAATCGCTTTCTCACGAATGTTTTGGGCAAAACTCGGCAACGAAAAAAGGCACAAAATAGCCGCAAAAACAAAAATGAAAAAAAATCTATGCATTCATTGTGCCCTCAAAATAAGCAACAAAATGAACCATATCGTCAGCGTCACAGAAAAAATCGCCAATCGCGTAACAATTTTTTAATTTTTTGATGAAAATAATACTTATAATTTCTGAGAAAAAAGCATAGACTGTACTGTATACACCTGCTTTATTAGTTGTGCAAACCATATCATTTCCCCCGCTTTTGAAGATTTTACAATGACACTGTTAAATGACAATCATACACTCTAATATGCTTCTTAATTTTAAGGTGTTGCATGTAATATAATCTTGAGCTTCAAGTAAAGACTCTTATTCATAGAATATACCAAATTTATTGGAACTGTTACATATTAGAAACAACAAGATACTATCCATTATTATCGCTTGATAAGAAAAATAGTATGACAATAGTTTATTACTAAAATAAAAAAAAGAAAATGCGTAATGCCATAACTTATGAAGAATTAGCATATTTTAAAACTGCTTATCCTAATGAAACTATCACGAAAGATGATTTATTCTATTATGTTTACGGTCTACTTCATTCGGAAGGTTATCGCTCTCGTTATGCTGATAACCTCTCTAAAGAATTGCCTCGTATTCCTTGTGTAAAAACTGCTGAAGATTTTTGGAAGTTTGTAACAGCAGGGCGTGAACTGGGTCATTTGCACGTGAATTATAAAGATGTAAAACCTTATCCAATGACCTTTAAAAAGGCTAATCCAAAATTTACAGAGATCTCTAATCCAGAAAAGTTTTATTATGTAACTGAAATGAAATTCGCTGGGAATAGTAAGGAAAAGGATAAATCGACGGTTATTTATAACAGCAATATCATCATCACAGATATCCCTCTTGAAGCTTATAAGTATATCGTCAATGGTAAACCCGCTCTTGAATGGGTTATGGGGCGTCAATGCGTTAAGACTGATAAAAAGAGTGGCATTGTGAATGATGCTAATCGCTATGCTGTTGAAACCGTTGGCAACCCTGCCTACCCTCTAGAGTTATTTCAGAGGGTTATTACCGTAAGTTTAGAAACCATGAAAATCGTTAAGAACTTACCAAATTTGGTATTAAGAGAAACTGAATAACTTAAAAGCATGCTCACATAATGGGTATGATAAACTCATAAGGGGTACAAGGTCTTATAGCTATAGGTTCCTATACCCCTTTATACTCTATACCCCCTTTATACATTGCTTACATACAATCTTTAAAAGGATAATTTATCATGCGTTATTCTAAAAAGAAGAAACTTGCACTTTTAGATACTCTTATTTG
>NZ_JBHIQG010000022.1:0-14032 GCF_042196425.1 Bartonella sp. AD328YNZD
TACAACATGTTGAAATTTTACGTGCAGATGGATATTTGGTTCGTGATATTCGTCCACTCGTACGACTTTCTATATCTGTGGTCGCCGCTGAAGGCAATCGACGTGAAAATGGTTTCTATGGATGTGGGGGGCGACAAGCATTTAACCAATTTATTCGTGAAGACAATTGGAAAGAAGCCGCGGATGAAGCCTTACGTATGGCTTTAACAAATTTAGAAGCAGAAGCAGCACCTGCAGGATCTTTTGATGTTGTCTTAGCCAATGGATGGCCTGGCGTTATGCTCCATGAAGCCGTAGGTCATGGTTTGGAAGGTGACTTTAATCGCAAAAAAACATCTGCTTTTGCTGGACTTTTAGGACAACAAGTTGCGGCAAAAGGTGTTACAGTTGTTGATGATGGAACAATTCCACAACGCCGTGGCTCTCTCACTGTCGATGATGAGGGGACGCCTTCAGGATATAACGTTCTCATTGAAGATGGAAAACTCGTTGGTTTTATGCAAGACAGGCTTAATGCACGGCTTATGGGAGGTAAATCAACTGGAAATGGACGGCGTGAATCTTATGCTTATGCACCAATGCCACGAATGACCAATACAATCATGCTAGGAGGAGATAAAACACCTGAAGAAATCCTTTCTTCACTTAAAAGTGGTATCTATGCTGTTTCATTTGGTGGAGGACAAGTTGATATTACTTCTGGAAAATTCGTCTTTGAGTGTACTGAAGCATACCGAGTAGAAAATGGTAAAATTGATGCACCAATTAAAGGCGCAACTCTTATTGGAAATGGACCGGATGCTATGAAACGTATCACAATGATTGGAAATGATAGTAAACTGGATAATGGTATTGGTATGTGCGGAAAAGCAGGACAAAACGTTCCTGTTGGTGTTGGACAACCTCATCTACGGATTAATAATATGACAATCGGTGGAACTGCGTTGAAGTAAGCTTGCTCATTCCTTCCCAATATTCAATACTGCCCCTTCTCGTTTATCAAGATGGTCTTGTGAAGGATGAATTTTTGCTACAAACATTGATTTATAAAGATAATTGAACGTTATTCATATTTAAATTAGAACCTTGAACACCGTAAGATTCTCTCATTTTAAATTTGTGTCTGTTGAATCAATTAAGATTATTCGTTTGTACGTTACAAGCGGGGGGAAATGCATGGAGTAAAACTGTACAAGAAAGAACTAAAAATACCTATAATGAACCATCTCAAGTGCCAAGAGCTATAGCAACATTAGGAAGTGGCCAATATTACGATGGTGTTTGCTTAAATACACATTCTTTATGATACATTCGTCTTTTGTATGGAGTAGTGGAGCAACTATCTTTTATGTTTCATAATAAAAAAGTTTAAAATAAAAAACACTTTCTACATTCAGTGCTCGTTAACTCAACGAGAAAAAGATTATTATTGTAGATAAATTTTAGAGAGATTTTATAATAATACTCAAATGAACTATGTCAAAAAAACTTTCAGGCTAAAGCTTCCAACTTTTCTTCTTTTTATTTTTGCTCAAAACAGCAACAACTTCGACATGGGGTGACCATAAAAATTGATCAATTGGTATGATTTTTTCTACTGTATATCCCCCTGCAACAAGAAAAGATAAATCACGAGCAAATGTAACGGGATTACACGAAATTGCCACAACACGTGATATTGTTGCCTTTGCCAGTTCATGTACTTGTTCCTCTGCTCCAGCGCGAGGAGGGTCAAAAACAACGCTTTCAAAACACTCAAGTTCCTTTACAGAAAGTGGATGGCGAAAAAGATCACGTTTTTCACAAGTGACTGTTTTTAAATCAGTTGCAAAACGTGCTGCTGTATTTAGATTTCTTAATGCATCTTCATTATTTTCTACTGCATGAACATTCATCTTTTTTGCCATACGCAAGGCAAATGTTCCTACCCCTGAAAACAAATCAAGAGCATTCTTTGCTTTTTTTAAATGAGTCAAAATAATATTGCCCATTATATGTTCAGCTTCACAAGTTGCTTGAAGAAAACCACCAGAAGGAAATTCAACACGGACATCTCCAAAATAAACCAATGGTTTTTCTTGCTCAACCAAAACTTCTCCGTCAACAGATAAACGTATAATCCCATATGAAAGAGCAGCACTGATCATTTTCTGACGAACACGCTCATCGCGTATAACACAACCGCTTAAAGCGATATCTAAACCGTTTTCAACAGATGTTATCGTTATATGAAACCGTTTGGCATGATTGCTTACAAGAGCACAAAGTGACCTGATATCATCTAGTTTAGACATAATCTCTAAACGCGTCACTGGACATTCTTCAAGAGCTATAATCTCATGAGAGAGATAACGATTAAAACCAACTTTTTGCCCCTGTGGGGTCATGGATGCTGTTAACGTCATCCGACGTCGGCTATAGGGTTTACATTCTATTAAAGGCGCAACAACATTATTAAGTCCATACTTTTTAAGTGCATCAACAACTAATTGTCGTTTCCATACGCAATAAGCATCAGTATGCCAATGCTGAAGAGCACACCCTCCACATTCTCCAAAATGCTGACAAAGAGCATCAACACGTTCTGGTGATTTTTCTTTTAATGCTATACATGTTGCATATTTTCCATGAACAGTAATTTCAGCACACTCTCCCGGTAAAGTAAAAGGAACATAAATAAAACCGTGGGACGTCTTGGAAGTACCATAACCATTTGCTCCAATATAGTCGATTATCACATTATCGTTCACTCTTGTTTTTCTCCGAATAGTAAATATTCCACATTGCCATCACCACCTGTAATGGGTGAAGGAAGTAAACCTTTTGCACGCCACCCTGTTTGAGTATCTAACCAGATAAAAAGTGCCTCAGCGGTTTTTTTAGCACTTGATGGATTTAATATTCCTCCCTTTCCAAGGTGCTTACGACCAACCTCAAACTGAGGCTTTACTAATAAAACAGCTTGAGCACCCTTCTTGGCTAAAGATAAAACGGGAGGCAATGCAAGTTTAAGAGAAATAAAGCTGACGTCGGAAACGATAAGATCAATTTCCCTACCGCCTAAATGTTCCTGTTGAAAATCTCTAACATTTAAGCCTTCTAATAACGTTATAGCCCTGTTGCCCAATAAACGTGCATCAAATTGATGATGCCCAACATCAACAGCAATGACATGGGCCGCTCCACGCTCTAAGAGAACTTGTGTAAAACCACCTGTTGATGCCCCAACATCAATGGCTGTCACTTTATCGGTTACAATCGGAAATGCATCAAGTGCAGAAATCAATTTCAATGCCGCACGGGACACATAATTTTGCGCTGGATCACAAACAAAAATTTCTGCATCATCAAAAACAATTTGCCCAGCTTTAAAAACTATTTTGCCATTAACTTTAACAGTTTTGCGTATAATTGCATCACGTGCACGTGAACGTGTCGTAAAAAAGTTTCTTTCAACTAAAAGAATATCGAGCCTTTTTCTGGAAGCCATCTCATACTTGAATTTTCTATCCCGTTCGAATCTCGCGTCCCAGAGCAGTAAAAACCGTATTTAAAATACCCATAGCATCAAGTCCGACACGTGAAAGAACTTTTTCTGGTGAACCATGACTCAAATATTCATCAGGAAGTTTTAGTGTACGAACTTTCAAACCATGCTCTAAGAGCCCTTCTTGCGCTAAAAATTGTAATATGTGTGCTCCAAACCCACCGATTGCACCTTCTTCAATTGTCACCAAAACTTCATGCTCACGTGCCAAACGACGCATCAAATCCTTATCTAAAGGTTTTGCAAACCGTGCATCTGCAACTGTTGTAGATAATCCTTCAACCTCCAACGCATCAGCAGCTTGCAACACTTCTGACATCCGCGTTCCAAAACAAACCAAAGCAATCCTATTTCCTTCACGCAGAACGCGCCCTTTTCCAATTTCTAATAACTCACCACGTTGCGGTAAATCTATACCAAGACCTTCACCACGTGGATAACGAAAAGAAATGGGACCCTGATCATAGGCTGCAGCTGTACGTACCATATGCATCAATTCAAGCTCATCTGAAGGTGCCATAACAACAAACTCAGGAAGAGTGGACAAAAAAACAATATCAAAACTTCCAGCATGTGTTGCACCATCTGCCCCCACAAAACCTGCTCGGTCAATAGCAAAACGTACCGGTAATTTTTGAATTGATACATCATGAATAATTTGATCATAAGCACGCTGTAAAAAAGTAGAATAAATTGCAACAAAAGGCTTATACCCTTCACAAGCAAGTCCTGCCGCAAAAGTTACGGCATGTTGCTCAGCAATACCAACATCAAACATTTTTTCAGGAAATTTTTCTGCAAAAGCATCAAGGCCTGTCCCTGTTGGCATCGCTGCTGTTATGCCCACAATCTTATCATCATGGCGCGCTTCTTCTGATAAGGCTTCAGAAAATACCTTGGTATAGGGTAGAATATTACTTGATGCTTTAACCTGTTTTCCTGTCGTAACATCAAAACGATTAACACCATGATATTTATCAGAAGATGCTTCTGCAGGTGGATATCCCTTTCCCTTATGGGTGACGACATGCACCAAAACTGGACCATTAGGACATTCACGAATATTTTTTAAAACGGGTAATAAATGCCCTAAATTGTGCCCATCTATGGGTCCCACGTAATAAAAGCCAAGCTCATCAAATAACGTTCCCCCAACCAAAAAACTACGCGCAAATTCCTCTGAACGACGTGCCTTATCCAAAAAAAACTTTGGCAATTTTTCGCTCAACATCTTTACGCGTTCACGCAAATGACGATAAGCAGGACGAGAAACTAGTCGTGCAAGATGTGCACTCATAGCACCTGTAGGCGGTGCAATAGACATATCGTTATCATTAAGAACAACAATCAAGCGCGCATCCAAAGCACCAGCGTTATTCATTGCTTCATAAGCCATGCCCGCAGACATTGCACCATCACCAATAACAGCGATAATATTGCGTCTTGTCTCTGCCTTCAAAGCACTCGCTACCGCCATGCCAAGACCCGCCGAAATAGAAGTAGACGAATGGCCCGCTCCAAATGGATCATACACACTTTCTGAACGTTTTGTGAAACCTGATAATCCTCCCTCTTGACGTAATGTACGTATTTTTTCTCTACGCCCCGTTAAAATCTTATGTGGATAGGTTTGATGACCAACATCCCAAATAATCCTATCCTCTGGTGTATTAAAAACATAATGTAATGCAACAGTGAGCTCAACAACACCAAGTCCTGCCCCAAGATGACCACCTGTTACAGAAACCGCATCAATTGTTTCTGCCCGCAACTCATTAGCCAACTGTACTAAATCAGACTCAGGCAAAGCCCGCAAATCTTGCGGGAAACAAATACGGTCAAGCAATGGTGTTAAGATATGAGACAAAAAAACTCCCTCCTATCACCTTAACTTAAGAGAACGCAACGATAAAAATACATCTTCTCTACTCTTTCATTGACAGTTTTGCATCTTTTTTACTGAAAAATCTCTATTTGAGATGATTTATGATTTTTCTCATTTTTAACTTATTTTATAAAAAAGAAACCAATAAAATTTGCTTTCTATAAATAAGGTTATTGCACTGCTTAATCCCGCAATAAATATCCAAAAATAGTTTAATACTATTGAGCATCAAGTGGTTCTACTCCTTCTGGAGAACCTCCTTCTGAAAGTTGAATTTTTTCAACTTTAGCTTCAGCAACTTTCAAGAGTTTTTCACAATGTTTTTTAAGCGCTTCACCACGTTCATAAATATCTATGGATTGTTCCAAAGGCACATCGCCACGTTCCAAATTTTCAACAATAACTTCAAGTTGCTTCAGCGCTTGCTCAAAACTTAAGGTCGTAATATCCCCCTCTTGTATTTCTTTTTTCATATGAACCTCACAAAATATCTATTCTGGATATACGAATTCCAAAACCTTCTAAATCTAAATAATGACGTTCTTTAGAAGTATAAACAATAACAGAACTGATTCCTAAATGTTTCAAAATTTGTGATCCTAAACCAATTTGTCGCCATTCTTCTTCACGTTCAATTGCCTGTATATGGTTTTCTGAACCGTCTTTTGCCATTTCCTGAATGCTCATAGCTGATTTTTCATCAATACCAACTGATCCTTGACGTAAATAAACAAAAACACCCCGTTTTTCTTTTTCCATCATACGCTGCATGATAGCGGTAACATCTGACGCTTGACCAAAAACATCATTCATAATGTTTTCACGATGCAAACGTACAGGAATATCTTCACCATCACCAAGATCACCAAAAACGATTGCAACATGCTGAACTGTTTCCCAAGGGAGTTGATAACTCTGAACAATAGCAGGTCCTACTGGTGTTTCAATAGCCATTTCTCCAACATGCCTGATCAACATTTCTTTGCGCTGACGATAAGCGATTAAATCCGCAACCGTTATCATATGCAATCGATGTTCTTGTGCAAATTTTGTAACTTCATCTCCATGTTTAACACTGCCATCATCATTGACCAACTCACCAATAACACCAACTGGCGGTAAACCAGCTAATTTACATAAATCAACAGCCGCTTCCGTGTGACCTGAACGCATAAGAACACCCCCTTCATGCGCAATCAAAGGGAAAATATGTCCTGGACGAATAAAATCGTGAGCACCAGCATTTGGATTAGCAAGATTGCGAACCGCTAATGTGCGGTCGTGTGCGGAGATACCCGTCGTTATCCCATGTTTAAAATCCACAGTAACAGTAAACTGGGTCTGATGTGCTGAATTATTATCTGGCACCATAGGAGCAAGATGAAACCGTTGTGCTTCTTCTTTTGGCATAGGTGCACAAACAATCCCTGTTGTGTGGCGAATGATGAATGCCATCTTTTCTTCTGTACAATGGACAGCAGCAACAGTTAAATCACCTTCGTTTTCACGGTCATCATCATCTGTCACCACAACAATTTCACCGCGTTCAAAAGCTTTAAGTGCAGAAACAATTTTTTCTTCATCATACACCATTATTCACCTTCTCACTCACCCAACTTGACCGCGATGTCTTAGATAATGGTCCGCAATAGCACAAGCAACCATCGCTTCACCAATGGGAACAGCGCGAATCCCAACACATGGATCATGACGTCCCTTCGTTATAACATCTACATCATGACCATCAACATCAATAGAGCGACGAGGCGTTAAAATTGATGAAGTAGGCTTGACAGCAAAACGTGCAACAATTGGCTGTCCACTCGATATTCCCCCTAAAATACCACCAGCATGATTGGATAAAAAAAGTGGTTTTCCATCATTTCCCATCCGCATTTCATCGGCATTTTCTTCTCCCTTCATGCGGGCTGCCGCAAAACCATCCCCAATTTCAACTCCTTTTACTGCATTAATCGACATAAGGAAGGATGCAATATCTTGATCCAGTTTTGCGTAAATAGGTGCTCCTAAACCTGCCGGAACATTTTCTGCAATGATCTCAACAACAGCACCAACAGATGTCCCCTCTTTACGGAGTTTACTGATATAATCACTAAAAATGTGAACCATCTCTGCGTCAGGTGTAAAAAAAGGATTATTATCAACCTCTGACCAATCCCAACGATCACGATTAATATTATGAGGACCAATTGCTATCACTGCTCCTCGAACCACCAAACCAGGAACAATTTTACGTGCAAATGCACCCGCTGCAACACGTGCTGCTGTCTCCCTTGCCGAAGAACGCCCTCCTCCTCGAAAATCACGAATGCCATATTTAATATCATAAGTATAATCCGCATGTCCTGGACGATATTGATGGGCAATCGAGCTATAATCCTTCGAACGCTGATCTGTATTTCTAATCAACAGAGAAATTGGTGTACCTGTTGTAACCAATGCCGTCCCATTGTCCTGAGCGATAGCTCCTGAAAGAATTTCTACTTGATCCAATTCGCGTCGCTGCGTTGTATATACGGATTGTCCTGGTCTCCGTTTGTCAAGATAAGCTTGAACTTCTGCAAGAGTAAAAATAATTCCAGGCGGACAACCATCAATGACACAACCAAGAGCAGCACCATGACTTTCTCCCCATGTGGTTACACGAAACAAATGACCAAATGTATTATGCGACATGAAAAAAGATCCGTTTCTCTGTCAAATATACGCCAACGACAACATATGTTGAGTTATACACAAGACAGCTCTTTGTTCCAAAATACTCTCAGCCGCTTTTAATTTGGTCAAATTACCGCTGTTCAATAAAACCCTATAAACCAAACTTTATTCTTTAACGACAGAAATGTCTGGTGCATCAACTGCTTTCATACCTATGATATTATAACCCGAATCGACATGATGAACTTCACCAGTAACAGAACGAGACAAATCTGAAAGAAAATAAAGAGCAGAATCACCAACCTCTTCAATTGTTACTGTACGGCGTAATGGAGCATTATATTCATTCCATTTTAAAATATAACGGAAATCACCAATACCTGAAGCTGCTAACGTTTTAATCGGTCCAGCAGATATCGCATTAACACGAATATTTTTGGGACCTAAATCTACCGCTAAATACTTCACGCTCGCTTCAAGAGCTGCTTTAGCAACCCCCATGACATTATAATTGGGAACAACCTTTTCTGCACCATAATAGGTCAGTGTCAAGATTGAACCGCCATCCGGCATCAACTTTTCTGCACGCTTTGTTAGAGCTGTTAGGGAATAAACGGAAATATTCATGGTCATCATAAAATTTGATTCGCTGATATCAACATAACGACCACTTAATTCATCTTTATTAGAAAAACCAATAGCATGAACTAAAAAATCGAGTTTGCCCCATTTCTTCTCTATGGCTCTAAAGACTGAATCAATAGAAGCACTGTCAGAAACATCACAATGTCCACAAACAAATCCCTTTAATTCTTCAGCCAAAGGCTCAACACGCTTTTTCATGGCTTCACCCTGATAGGTAAAAGCAAGCTCTGCCCCTGCGCTACTCGCCGCTTTAGCAATTCCCCAAGCGATGGAGCGATTATTGGCCAACCCTAAAATTAAGCCACGCTTACCGTACAATAAACCATTACCCTTAGCCATTAGCACTGCCCCATTGTTACTTAAAATTAATATTATTCATTTGCCTATGACACAGGTCAACTTTTTCTTCAAGTAATTGGTTTAAAATCAAGCAAAAACTATGCTTTATATATAAAAAAATTAAAATTTAATCTTTTTGCATTTGCAAAAACTGTTCTAGCGCAACATTTTTACCTTCCGGCAACATAATACGAACATGCACATAAAGATCATCTCTTGTACCACTTTTTAAACGAAGTCCTTTTCCTTTCAACCGTAAAACGCGATCAGAACTTGACCAAGCAGGAATCGTTAAAACCACACGTCCCTCCAATGTCTCAACTTCTTCTTTTGCTCCCAAAACAGCATGTTTAAGAGAAACTGGTAAATCAAGATGAAGTGCCCTTCCTTCAACCCGAAAACGAGGATGTTTTTGAATCTGAATGGTTATTAATGCATCTCCTGCTTGCCCATGAGGAACCTCTTCTCCCTGACCTTTTAAACGAATAGTTTGCCCGTCTTCAATATAATCTGGAAGTTTAATTTTTAACTTTTTTCCATTAGGAAAAACGGCTTCCACCTTTTCTGCGCCAACCATCTGCTCTAATGTTATGGCAAGATTAGCACGAATATGTGCTCCTTGTTGAGGGCGATTATAGTGTTTGGAATTCGAAAAGCTACCGCCTCCCCCAAACAGATCGCGAAAAATATCACTCGCATCAAAACCTGCACCACCTGAAGAGGAAAAATCAAATCCTCTCGCTCTTCCTGAAAAAGGATTTTGTTTATTGTTAAAATTCTCACCAGCACCATAGGCTTGATAAAGTGGTTTTCCTTCCATATCAATTTCACCGCGGTCAAATTGTGCTTTTTTATCTTTATCACCTATAATTTCATAAGCTTGATTAATTTCAGCAAACTTTTCTTTAGCCTTTGCATCATCTTTATTGTGATCTGGATGATACTTCTTTGCTAATTTTCTAAATGCTGATTTAATCTCTTGCGATTTTGCGGTACGTGCCACACCCAGAATCGTGTAGGGATCACGCATATTGCCCTCTTTTCAATTTTTTGGTTTTCAAAATATCAACGGATATGTTTTCAATATCCCTCATAACTTTATCAATCTATTCTAGAGAATAATTTCTTCTTTCTTTATATGTCTATCAATAAACTAAAATACCAGATAAAATGAGATATTTATTTAATATAGCTCATTATCGTCTATGCTAAAGACAAAAATAATGGAACCACTATAAAAATACACGATAGCATTGACTTTTTGAAAATAGGAAAAAATGCTACTTTACTTCGAGATGACAAAGTAAATAAGAAAATGCCTTACCCATGCTCGCTGACATTTGGAGACACTATGAGCGATAAAATCCCAACAGATGATCATTTTATGCAAATGCAAAAACCTTTTGAACTTTTTGCAAAATGGCTTGAAGAGGCAACAATAAGCGAAATAAATGATCCGAATGCTATGGCACTCGCAACAGTAGACGAAACAGGACTTCCTAATGTTCGTATGGTTCTCCTCAAAGACTACAGTCCCCAAGGATTCGTCTTCTATACCAATTATGAAAGCTGTAAAGGACAAGAAATTTTAAAATCAATGAAGGCATCCTTAGGTTTTCATTGGAAATCGCTCCGTCGTCAGGTCAGAATTAGAGGCATTGTTGAAAAAGTAAGTCAACAGGAAGCGGATGCCTATTTCCAATCGCGACCACGTGGGAGTCGAATTGGGGCATGGGCATCTAAACAATCTCAACCATTAGACAATCGTTTTGTGCTCGAAAAAGCAATTGCTCAATATACTGCACGTTATGCAGTAGGCAATATTCCACGACCACCTTATTGGTCTGGTTTTCGTGTTAAACCCCTTTCTATAGAATTCTGGTGTGATCGCCCATTTCGTTTACATGATCGTCTGCTTTTTACGCGTGATTGTGTTGAACACAGCAATTGGAAAAAACAAAAACTTTATCCTTAATCCTTCAAGCTTTATCGTTATGAAGACTTTGTCTTCCTAAGGGTTCAATGACTATTTTCTATTTGCAAATTTCTAAAACAAAATGATTAGTTTCCTTTCAATAGAAAAGTTTTATTTTCACTATAAAAGTTGGTTGATAATATCTCCTACTGCATTGCTTGAAGACAATAGATGCGCAACAAGCTTTTTTAAGAGAAAACACGATATTCAACAAAAATTATGATTTTATTTTTGTAATTTCTGATAAGAGAAAGTGCACTTTCAATTAAAAAAGTTGTTCATTCCTCCTAAAGTCTATTTTTATTTCAATAAAATTTGAAAAAATCGTTATTTCAAACCAGAAAGATCTGGAATAAAACTAATCATAAAATACAAAAAGCTTTGAACATGAAAAAATAATACACTTTAAAATTAATGAAAGTATCTTTGTATTTTCATTCCTCTCCTCATCATCAGAATATATGATTTTATCTAATTCATTGTTAGGCTGCAGGATAAAACATCATCCATATACCACCACATACTAAACCAGCAAAAATCACAAGACCAATAAGCGAATTAGATTTGAAAAGCCTGAGGCATTGCGCACTGTCATCTATATCAATAACTTTAATTTGAATAAACATATGGATACTTGCCACAAAAACCCCAAAAAAACTAAGAACAGGGACTTCAGCTAAATAAAATGCTAAACTCACGAACAGTACAAAACCACCATACAAAAATACTAAAGCACGCTTGGTTTCTTTACCGAAGAGAAGTGCTGTAGAACGCACACCAACCGTAGCGTCATCTTCTTTATCTTGATGGGCGTAGATTGTATCATATCCTATGGTCCACAAGATTGATCCCACATAAAGCAAAATCGGTGACCAGCTTAAACTTCCAAAGACAACAGCCCACCCCATTAATGCCCCCCAATTAAATGCAACGCCTAAAAAAAACTGCGGCCAATATGTTACGCGTTTCATAAAAGGATAAAATGCAACAGCTATCAATGACGAAATACCGAGAAAAAAACTAAACCTATTAAATTGTGATAAAACGCCTAAACCAACCAAACATTGCACAAGTATAAAAACTTTTGCTTGAAACCGACTCACATGACCTGTCGGCAATGGGCGAGAACGTGTTCTTTCTACCTGAGAATCGATTTTATGGTCAATAAGATCATTCCAAGTACATCCTGCCCCTCGCATAGCGATGGATCCTAGAAAAAAAAGAAAAAGATACCAAACCCAATGAAGCAACATTGATGAAAGAGTATCATAATGCATTTCATAAGAGAGAAAAGCCATTGTTGTTGACCAAAAACAAGGCCACATCAACAATTGCCATCCGATAGGCCGATCCCAACGCGCCAATTGCGCATAAAACCATAAAGAACAGGGAAGTAAACTATAGACCCATTGTTTGGAAGATGCATCCATAACCCGTCCTTGGCTATTATAGGACTGAACAGGTGCGATATTTTTATTTTTTTTCATCAAATGATTTACCTTTAGTCTTGCGATAGAGACATTTCATTCTTATGAGAAGGAGATGAAATTAATCATCTTCTATGAGAGGAGCAAGCAATGAATATTCTTCTTATTGGCTCAGGTGGACGAGAACATGCTTTAGCATGGAAAATAGCAGCATCACCACTGCTAACAAAGTTATATTGTGCTCCTGGAAATCCTGCAACAACAGAATTTGGTGAAAATATTAATTTAGACATTGATGATCACCCCCTTATTATTGATTTTTGTAAAGCACATTCTATTGATCTTGTGATTGTAGGACCAGAAGCACCATTGGTTGCAGGTATAACAGATTCTCTTAATAGCGCTAACATCTGTGTATTTGGTCCTACTCAAAAAGCTGCTCAACTAGAAGGTTCAAAAGCTTTTACAAAAGATTTATGTCATAAGAATAACATTCCTACAGCAAGTTACCAATGCTTTAATGATGCCGCTAGAGCCAAAGCTTACATTCATCAACAAGGTGTTCCCATTGTTATTAAAGCTGATGGCTTAGCTGCCGGCAAAGGTGTCGTGGTTGCAACAACTATAGAAGAAGCATTTAACGCTGTTGATGCCTGCTTCAAAAGTGCATTTGGGGATGCAGGAAACAAAATTGTTGTAGAATCTTTTCTGGAAGGTGAAGAAGCAAGCTTCTTCTGCCTTTGTGATGGTAAAGTTGCTCTTCCCTTTGGATCTGCTCAAGATCATAAGCGTGTAGGAGATGGAGATACTGGAGCAAACACCGGTGGTATGGGTGCTTATTCACCAGCACCCATCATGACCCAAGAAATAGTGAATCGTACCCTTAAAGAAATTGTTGAACCAGCTTTAAAAAGCATGAACGAAATGGGCGCCCCCTTTAGAGGTATTCTCTTCGTCGGCTTGATGATAACGCAAAAAGGACCCGAATTAATTGAATTTAACGTACGATTCGGTGATCCTGAATGTCAAGTTTTAATGATGCGCCTTAAAGATGATATTCTACCAATTTTTCTTGCCGCAGCTCAAGGAAATCTTGAAAATAAACCTCTTCAGTGGTCTGAAAAGACTGCTCTCACCGTTGTTATGGCTGCTAATGGTTATCCAGACTCTCCCCAAAAAGGGACTGTTATTCGTAACGTTGATAAAATAGATACTCTTCCCGATGTGAAAGTTTTTCAAGCTGGTACAGCATTACGAAATGGACAACTCATTGCAAATGGTGGACGTGTTCTCAATATAACAGCAACAGGAAAAACGATTACGCAAGCACAAAAACGTGCTTATGAAGCCGTTGATTATATTGATTGGCCAGAGGGTTTTGTTCGTCGCGATATCGGATGGCGAGCTATTGCGCGAAAAAACTAAATCCTTTGACTATTCTTTTTTACGATTTGATGATTTCACGTAAGAGCATGATACACAAATTTTCTCACTGTTTTACGTTGACCATAATTTTGAAAAAATGAGTGTGCTTT
>NZ_JBHIQG010000022.1:14132-18019 GCF_042196425.1 Bartonella sp. AD328YNZD
AAAATCCTGAAGAAAAACATATATACTATCATTTCTTTTATCTATCGCGTTTTTTAATGAAATTCCGCTTTTACGAAAAATAAAATGCCCAAAAAAGATAGTTATGTTATTCACATACAAATTCTTAAACAATATCTCTCATGCTCATCACTCCCATTTTACGACACTACCTGCAAATAGTATAAATCCATTCTGCCATCTTTCTGGAATAAAGATAAAAACCGATACCATCTTTGTATTTTCCAACTCTCAATATTACGATAACCCTTTCTATCTAAATGATTTTGATTATAAAAGAGAGATGAAATAAGAATGTTCTGCAATATTCAAAGCTCTCATTCAAAATGGAGAAATGATTTATTAAAAAAAATTTAAAAACACTTCCAGTAATTTTCTGATGTTTTAATAATGTGGCAAAAACCCAAAATTATACCGCAAAAAACAGTTTCTATTGGTACAAAAGCCGTTTTCACCTCTCCGAAAAAAGCGTTTTACATAATAGATTCCTGCTGCCAATGTATGGTGTCAAAAAACTCTCATTTACAATCATTGACTTCCTCTTTGTTTTCAAGAACCAAAAGTCACACCAAATCCCGTCTGTAAAAGTCTGGATTCTCATTGAGCGGGGTCCTCTTGCTTCCCACTCATATGCTGCACTTACACAAAGACCTACAAGCAAACTTAAGAATATTCGCCATATCTTCTAAAAACACTTCATGTGTGAAGTTTACACCCCTTATGTTACCGCCCCAAACAACGATGTTTTACGGCACAACAAGATAAATGCTGATGGTAGTACAACAATGAATGCATATTAATATCACTGGAGTGCGATTCGATTCGCAATCACCAAACGCAAGCCGAACGGATTGCTATAACGAAGTAAAAAACGCTTTTGTCTAGAATACGATGTTGTACCAAAAAATCGATGTAAATCAGAACGATCTTTTACAACCAGAATGCGATTATCTTCATTGATCATAAGCATGGGAAGGCCATAAGTATCCGCCCATAACCGCCAATCCAGAAGAACATTATTCAAATCTCTGGAAACCAAAAGCGGTATACAAGCTTCCTCATCTGCATGAAGTAATTCTAATGCAACAGCTCTTTCTCCTGAACGCGTTTTTACGGTACGTGCTGCAATTCCTTGAAAATGATAAGGAGGTATTAAATGCGATAAGCTTGAAGGCATATCCGTTTTAAAAGAAACACCACGCTCATTTAACGAACAAATTACCTTATTGCCCGTTTTGGATGAAAAATATGTCGTAGTTTGTGGCAAATGGCACGGATCTAACCGAAATTCAAGCACCGCTTTTGCCTGATTAAAGCATTGATTAGCCATATACATTATCCCAATTTATCTTAAATAACATACACCCTTTAGCAGCTTTTTCTCATTGGATTATTAAAAGTTTGAATAAAAAACAACTGGTTTCTTTTTTGGTTATTAAAATCTAAACAAATTAGCAGCTTTTTCTCATTGGATTATTAAAAGTTTGAATAAAAAACAACTGGTTTCTTTTTTGGTTATTAAAATCTAAACAAAAATGCATGATCACCATTCTTGAATTATAATACTTTTCCAGGATTCATTATCCCTAAAGGATCGAGCGTTTTTTTAATCCCTTGCATAATATCCAATGCGACAGGCGATTTAAAAGAACGAAGTTCTTCGCGCTTAAGCTGACCAATTCCATGCTCAGCAGAAAATGCACCTTTATAATTCATCACTAAACTATGAATGCGATGGTTCATTGTTGACCATAACTGCAAAAATACTGTCGTATCAGCCCCTACAGGTTGTGTAACATTATAATGCAAATTTCCATCACCCATGTGTCCAAAACAAACCACCCTTGCTCCTGGAGAAATATCTTCAACAATAAGTGCAGCTTCAGCAATAAAATCAGGAATGGAAGCAAGCGGTACTGCAATATCGTGCTTAATAGATCCTCCCGCCAACTTTTGTGCCGATGATATACTTTCTCGTAATTGCCAAAAAAAATCTTGCTGTTTTAAAGATTGCGCAATAACTGCATCTTCTATCACCGCATTCTTTAAAGCTTCTTCTAAAATACTACTCAATACCGATAACGCCTCATCATTGCCTTGCAACGATGAAATGTTCATTAATACATACCATTCATGTTTCTGCTGGAGAGGAGGCTTCTCACACATCTTATAATCTAAAGCCATTTGCAAACTGAGCTTTGACATAAGCTCAAAACCTGTCAACATCCCTCCTCCATATTCTTGAGCCAGAGATAAAAACTCTAAAGCTTTCGCCGGACTATATAATCCCACCAAGGCAACTGCTTTTCCTTTTATTTTTGGAAAAATCTTCAAAACGGCTGCGGTTATAACACCCAATGTGCCTTCTGCACCAATAAAAAGATTTTTTAAATCGTAACCGCTATTGTCTTTTTTAACAAAACGCAAATCATCTAAAATACGCCCGTCCGGTAAAACAACTTCCAAACCAAGACAAAGATCACGCATATTGCCATAAGCCAAAACAGCTGTCCCTCCAGCGTTTGACGAAAGATTTCCCCCTACTTGGCAAGAACCTTCAGATGCCAAAGAAAGAGGGAAAAAACGACCTGATTCATCCACTTTTTTCTGCAAATCCTGTAAAATAACACCAGCCTCTACAACAACAAAATTTCCTTCAAGATTTATAGCTCTAATCTTATTTAATCGCTCCATGGATAAAAGAACGCCCTCTCCTCTTTCATCTGGTTGCTGTCCCCCCACAAGCCCTGTATTCCCCCCCTGTGGTACAATCGGTGTGTGCGTTTTGCTCGCTAACTGCATAATCGATGAGACCTCTGCGCAAGAAGATGGACGTAAAAGTAAAGGTGTTTTTCCATGAAAAAGCCCACGCTCTTCAAGCAAATACGGTGCAATCAACGTCTGATCTGTTACAGCATGCTTGGCTCCAACAATTTCCCTAAACCCCTCAATTAATTCCTGCTCCATATTCATTTCTCCTTTGGAGCCGCAGCCCGTATAAGACGATCATTGATAGCCTCTCCTAATCCGTATGATGGAATAGGTTCTACTGCGATACATCTCACTTTAAATGAATCTAATTCCTTCATATATTGAAATAAATGAGAGGCTGCCTCTTCCAATTTTCCATCTTCGCTAAGGTTTAAAATAGAAACAGCATTTTCAGCCCCCATAACACGCTTTGAACCAAATGCTAAAAGCGCTTCACCACTTTCCACCTTTTCTACATTCAAACGAACCGTGGCATTGGGAGCATAATGCGACTTTAACATCCCAGGAGCTTCAATTGCCGCCCTTTGATCTATCCGTTTTAAAGGCTTCCCCACAACTTCTTCAATTTCATCAGCCGCAAGCCCCCCTGGACGCAAAAGATAAATATTTTCACCACAAATCTTAATAATCGTTGATTCAAGCCCTATTCTAGAAAATCCTCCATCCAATATCAAAGAAACAGATTCCCCCAAAGATGCAAAAACAGCCTCAGCGGAAGTAGGACTAAGACGTCCTGATTGATTCGCACTAGGAGCAGCAAGTGGGCGTCCAAAATATTGTACAACTTCCGCAAAACGACTGTCTGGAAAACGAATAGCCAATGTATTCAAACCGGCAGTCGTTAAAGGATGGATATTATGCTGTTCCTTTAAAGGCAAAACCAATGTCAAAGGTCCTGGCCAAAATTCCTCCATTAATTGGCGTGAAAGAAAGTCGATTTTAACATAACGTTCCGCCATTTCGATGCCGCTGACATGCGCAATAAGAGGATTAATTTGCGGACGACCCTTTGTAGAATAAATAGAAGAAATTGCCCTCCCATTGGTCGCATCGCCTGCTAATCCATAAACAGTTTCCGTTGGTAACGCTACTAACTT
>NZ_JBHIQG010000023.1:0-17722 GCF_042196425.1 Bartonella sp. AD328YNZD
GTGAAAGAAAAGAAAGACCGTGTTGATGATGCTTTGAATGCAACACGTGCTGCTGTTGAAGAAGGTATTGTTGCTGGTGGTGGTACCGCATTGTTGCGTGCAGCAAGTGCGTTGACCATTAAGGGAAGTAATCCTGACCAAGAAGCAGGTATTAATATTGTTCGTCGTGCACTACAGGCACCAGCGCGCCAAATCGCAACCAATGCCGGTGAAGAAGCCGCTATTATTGTGGGCAAAGTGCTGGAAAACAATGCGGATACTTATGGTTACAATACCGCAACCGGTGAATTTGGTGATTTGATTGCTTTGGGAATTGTTGATCCTGTGAAAGTTGTGCGTTCTGCTCTTCAGAATGCGGCTTCAATTGCTAGCCTTCTTATCACAACAGAAGCAATGGTTGCTGAAGTTCCAAAGAAAGATACTCCAATGCCTCCAATGCCGGGTGGCGGAATGGGTGGAATGGGCGGAATGGATTTCTAAGCCCTTTTATAGAAGTTATAAAGAAACGGGCCTTCTGGCCCGTTTTTTATATATTTCATATGAGTTTTTGCTTTTTTGACAGTTTCTTTATCTTAGAGGATTATTCTCTTTTCCACGGTTTGATTTATCGTGTGTCTGAATAGATTTCACGCTTGGTTCTTGGCTCTTTTCTCGCATTTATGAAATATTTTTATCGTGGAGGGATTGGCTTTGAAGATATTTTGCGGATAAAAATACAATGCTTTGATTGATAATAACTTTCTTCTCATACGGTTTTCTTTTTTCATTTCAAGCTTACGCATTTACCATTAAAAAATTCTGTGTTTGTGCTTCATAAGGGGGAGGTTACTATGGTTTTTATCAACCAGCGTAATCATTTAAGAGTCAGTCCCCATGGAGCGTTGGAAAGAGAGCGTTGGAAAAAGCATGGTCGGGCTTGTTGGTTTTTTTTTATGAATAAGATGCTGGTATTTCAAGCTTTTGCATGAAAACAAAATTTAAGTGTTTGCTCTGTTAAATGTTTTTTGCACCCTGAAATATGTGTCTTTTTGTTTGGGTAATACTTTGATTTATAATAATATAGTGTTATTCAACTTGAATGAGAGATCCGAATATCGTAAAATTCTCTCATTCAAATCTTATTCCATGTTGAATCAATCAAAATCATATCTCTTGCACGTCAAAAGCGGGATGAGCAGGGGAATAAGATTGGTATAAAAAAGGAAAAATGGCTCTTATGAACCGTCTTAAGTGGCAAGGGCTTTAAGTGGCAAGGGCTATCGCAACATTAGGTAATCTCTTAAAATAGGGAGATAGTTTCATTTGAGAAGCTTAAAGAGAAAAATCCATGCTGACAGATATCAAACTTGTTTGTTACATATATTGTGGAATGTAATTTTCCAGCCAAGGGAACAACGACAGGTAGCCGAAAAAAGAAATTATTACGAACAAGAAGATATATTATTACACGAAAACTAATAAAACCAATAGTTTGAGTGCAACTGTTTGATATAAATCCACACTTTGTTTTTCTAAGAGCATGTGTGCTTTTTCTGCTGCTTGTCAATCAACATCAAATTCTAATGCAACAGAATGTTTGAGAAAAAATTGAGAGGGGGAAGAGCCCTACGAACATTTCCAGCTGTCGTACACTCGATGGGAGAGAGCGTCTTGCTTCTTTCTGTTTGGGCAATTTCTGAAATAGGAAGACAGTTTCATTGAGAAAGAATGTAAAGGTGTAAATTACTCGCCATCATCTTTCTGCTTTATACCTTTCGAAAGGATCTATGGTAATATTTTTTAAATAATGAAAATTATACATTGCTTTATGCTTTTATTTTTTGCGTTCTTTCATGAGAGGATGCTCCTTATGTACAACAAAATACTTCCAATAGACTGGTCTTGCATATTTACGTGTTTTTTAAGAGTCATCTCGCTTTCACAGGGCTTTTCGTAATGGCGTTTGTAAATAGCATAAAGGTAAAGTTCCTATGAATCATATAAAACTATAGGGCACCATCATCTTTTACGCTTGCGAAAAAGCACGCTGGCATTATCACACTTTTCCAGCCTACAATGTTGTGATAACCCTATTTATAAACACCTTAACTATTTGAGAATATTCATAAAAAACATTTTTGTTTTCTTTCTTATACAGTTTTTGACTCTGTTCTCTCTCTACTTGTAATGTGCAAGCAACATGGGTTTGGTTCTTTCAACATGGAATAGGTTTGGAAATAAGAGAATCCTACGGTATTCAGGGGTCTAATTCAAGTTGAATAACGCTCCATTATCATCACAAATCAATGTAATATGGCTTTTCAAAAGCATTCATTCTTGCAGATAATAACAACAATCGGTGCTGCTTCACATTTTTTAATGGAGAAACGCTTTTTTAGAATAATCGTTCATTGTTTTGTACGTTAAATAAAAAGCCTCATAGCAGAGGATTTTTTCATTTTAAATCTCTCTCTCATGTTGAAACAAACACAATCATTTTCTTTGTATCTTACAAGTAGAGAGAGTCAGAGTAAAATCCTTAAAGAAAACAAAAATGCTTTTTATGAATATTCTCAAATAGTTAAGGTGTTTATAAATAGGGTTATCACAACATTGTAGGCTGGAAAAGTGTGATAATGCCAGCGTGCTTTTTCGCAAGCGTAAAAGATGATGGTGCCCTATAGTTTTATATGATTCATAGGAACTTTACCTTTATGCTATTTACAAACGCCATTACGAAAAGCCCTGTGAGAGCGAGACGACTCTTTTCTAAGGCTTATTGCTAATATTGGGCGGTAAATGTGTAATGGTGCCAGCTTGCTTCTTTACGAGTCTAAAAATGGGGCTTTATAGTAGACAATACCATTCCGTTGCTTACTTATGCGCTTATTAAAAAAATCTTTTTAATGCACTTAAATTCATTTCGTAATGGTGTTTGTGAAGAGTATGAAAATTTTTCGTGAGACGTGAAAATCATCAATAAAAGCTCTCTGTTTAAAAAAAATTATGAACCGATGGCTTTTTATAGTAAGAGTTAGCACGTCTCACCTTTCATTTTTTATTTTAGAGCTGAATATTCGATTTTTGTGTAAAAATACTTGTCAATGCATCTATGATACGTGAAAAATCAAGCGCTAATAAAAAAATGATGAAGATAATCCACTTCGTATAGCGTGACATCATTTTTATACTTTTGTAAGTCATGATGATTTCTTGTAGCATTTCTTTTTCCTTGTCCGTAAGTTCCATTTGCTTTTCTGTTTTTTTTCTAGCCATGTTTCCACCCACACAAGCCTTCCCCTTGTTTGTTATGCTTTAAAATATCTCTTGCCAGATTTGAGCTGATGATATTGAGGTCTTTTTTGTCTAAATAAATGGGCATCCAACCAACACAAGGAGAAGGCTCATTGATTGTTTTTATCGCGCAACCAGTGAGTAAGAGCAGCGCGTACATCAGGATCACTTTTTTGATTAATTTCATTTTCTACCTCTAGCCGTGTTGTTGATGACTTTAGCGTTTTTTCTGTTTGCTTTTGCTGTTCAATTTTCTTTCCAAGAGTGAAAATTTTTGCGAAAGCGATAAAAAAAGCGGTCAGAGCCGCTCCTGTTATCATCAGATTTTTTTTCATCCACCACATCATAAACGTTGCTCCCGAAACCGTTTTGCTACAAAGAAAATGCCAACACAGGCGGCTAAAACCATAATGGTTGCCAATGCCCATTGGATGGGTCCATTGCCTGCCAATAAACCTCCAAGTCCAGAAAAAGAACCAATAATCGGTGTAAGCGCTTCTGCTTTGAAAAATCCCATTGGTTCTTTCGTTTCCACGGTTTGGTAGTTGGGAGAAACATAAGCTCCTTTTGCCCATAAGCCTGCTTCGGCTGCACGACGGTGCACTAAACCGTGAAGACGTTTTCCGCCTGCTTTGGTCCATTTTTGTAATTCAGCAGGGATGGCTTCATATTCGCCGTTATTGAGCTTTTTTAGAAGGGTCGAATTGCAAAAAGCAGCTGTTCCTACATTATAGCAAAACGATACGAGCGCGGCGAATTGTTCATTCGTTAAGGAAACCGTCACATTTTTTTCAACGGTATTTTCAAATTGTCTTAAGTCTTGGCAAAGAAGTTCTTCTGCTTGTTTTTCAGTGATGGTCATGCCCTTGTGAACAAACGGTTTACCAGAAGTGCTGGTATGTCCATAGCCTATTGTCCATACGCCTATGGAATCTTTATAGGCATTTAAACGCAATCCTTCCCATTGTTTAATAAGTGCAAGCCCTGCGGATGATATTTTTCTCATTTGCTTCTCCATAAAATAAAGCCTCATTTTGATGTGAGGCTGGTTGATATAGTAAAAATGGTTTTTTTGCTCTTCAAAAAGAGAATAGACGAAAAAAACCAATGAAATCAAAATGTTATTTGTAGAATCCTAGGGTGGGGCATGGTTGGATGTGGTCATATTTTCCGTTGGGAGAGCGTTGTTGTTGGTTTTAAGACCCATTCCCATGGGGTGGTTTGTTGATGACGTCTTATTGGTGTGGGCGCGGTGTTGGTGTGATGCACACGGGGGCATTGCCATTGTGTTCGTGGGGGTGTTGGCTGTGGCGTTGGTGGGGGTGTTCGTGTTGGCGTGGCGGGGCAAGGATGATGCCTCCGGTTCAGCTGGTGGTGAGGGAGGGTGTTATAAAAATTTCCCTGTGTATTCCAGTTCCATACTTCTTTTCCCTTTCTTGAGAAAGGTTTTTTGCACGAGGAAAGGGTTTGTTTGTGGGGTTGGAGAGGTTGGTTTTGAGACCCATTCCCATGGGGGGGTGATAGCCTTTTGTTGGTGCGGGGCGGTGTTGATGTGGTGCACACGGGGGCATTGCCATTGTGTTCGTGGGGGTGTTGGCTGTGGCGTTGGTGGGGCAAGGATGATGCCTCCGGTTCAGCTGGTGGTGAGGGAGGGTGTTATAAAAATTTCCCTGTGTATTCCAGTTCTATACTTCTTTTCCCCTTCTTGAGAAAGGGTTTTTGCACGAGGAAAGGGTTTGTTTGTGGGGGTGGAGAGGTTGGTTTTGAGACCCATTCCCATGGGGGTGATAGCCTTTTGTTGGTGCGGGGCGGTGTTGGTGTGGCGCACGCGAGATCACTGCCATTGTGTTCGTGGTGGTGTTGGCACTGGTTTGAGAGCATGGTATTGATGTGGAGGCGCTTTGAGAGAACTCTTAGAAAAATTCTATAGGAGGAGACCTATGCTTTCACTTAAATCTCTAAAACCATAAAATATTTCACGTATCCAGCATTCTGTCTCTTCAAGGAGGGATTATAGCTTAAGAAGAGCTTTGGATTTTTGATTATAGTTTTAAGAGGACCTCCTTCTTTATGAATATGGAATGTCTTTATGGCTATGGAATGTGGCGATGAAAAAAGTCTCAATTACATCATTATAGATTTGTATTCATGAATCCTTTTTTTATGTTGTGAAACAGAAACAGCTTTTCCATCTGCTGTCTCTAAATTTTTTTCAAATCTCTCGGTTAAAGTTTCACCTTTTTTGTTGACTTTTTCATGTTCAGCATCTGGATTAGATTTTATATATTGTTCAAGACGTCTTCTCCCTTGTGCATGTTTATAAAAAGAGGTTGGAAGATATGTATCCAACTTTTCAGGAGATAAAGATGCGTTGGGTTCACATAAGACACCCTTAACGTTATCCTTGTGCAGTCTTTCTAATTTTTCAGATTCAAGATGAAGCTTTTTGGCAAGGTTTAAGCTGAACATCCCACATTCAGAAAAGCTTCGCTGAATATCCATTTCAGCCATGGTAAAAGAATAGGGAGGCAGTTGAAGACATTCAAGAGTTTGATTGATTTTTATCCCTAGTTTGCAAGCAGCGATATTTTGAAATGTTGTCGGTTCAAGCATAATCAAAGAGATTTTCTCATCAACTTTTTGATAATCAAGGACGGCAAAGTGGATTTTGCTTCCAGAATTGACTATAAATTGGGCAGATTTTGCGTCGCTTTCAACGATTTCTTTTAGTGCGTGAGAAAACTCTTCTGCTGTAAGAGCTAATTTGAGATTCATACCTGGATATTTGCTGTTTGCTTTTTCTACGAGAGATGGCATCAATCTAATATCTGTGTCTTCATAATAAGAGTTAATCCAACGGCCGGTGACGAGATCATCTTCTAAGCCTGTAATAATATCTTTTAATTCTTCAGAATTCGGTGCAACATGTTCTTCTTCTGTTTGGACCGAACTTTGCATTAAACGTGCAATAAGATCTTCTAAGGATTCATCCGCGCTGGCTCCTTTGGCTGTGCTTGCTCCTTCTTGTGTTGGTGATGAACGTGAGGGGATGTCTTTTGAATCTTGTGGTTTCATAAATACTAGCCTCCATATTGATAATCGATAAATGTTTATTTTCTTCAATTGTGGCTAAATAATGTTTTGAAAGAGAGAAAAGCAAAAGGGCTGAGAGCCTATTCTGGGGCTTAAACAATTACATAAAAAACGGGGCGGACCCATCTCTGAGATGCAACAAAGTCCGAGAGTGTTTTCTATCTTCAAGGTTTTAAAATACGAGCTGTAAGTATGTTCCTTTTGATAGAATATACCGTTTTGACTGTTATCTTTAAGAGTTTCCGTTACTTGCGGTCTGCATCTTTCTCTCTTTCGAAGGGAAAAGCCTACAAAGTCCATTCCTCATCGTAAAGCCGCATCGCTTCATTCTTTATGGATATGGAATAGGGCTAAAATCTTCATTATATCATCAGAGATTTGTATTCTGTTGCTCTTTTTCTATGTTGTGAAACTGAGACCGTTTTTCCCTCTGCTTCTTTTAAGTTTTTTTCAAATCTCTCGGTTAAAGTTTCACCTTTTTTGTTGACTTTTTCATGTTCAGCATCCGGATTAGATTTTATATATTGTTCAAGACGTCTTCTCCCCTGTGCATGTTTATAAAAAGAGGTTGGAAGATATGTATCTAACTTTTCAGGAGATAGAGGGGTGTCCCCTTCACATAAGACACCCTTAACATTATCCTTATGCAGTCTTTCTAATTTTTGAGATTCGGCATGAAGCTTTTTAGCAAGGGCTAAGCTGAACATTCCACATTCAGAAGAGCTTCGTTGAATATCCATTTCTGCTATGGCAAAAGAACAGTTGGGCAACTCATGCGCTTTAAGGGCCAATTGTGTTCTTAATGCCAATACTGCTGGTTTCATACTGTTAAGTGTTGTAGGTTCAAAAAATACCACGGATGTTTTGTCATCAACGGTTTGATGATCAATCACTGAAAAATGGATTCCTCTATCCTTTGTGTAAATGATAAATTTGGAAGATTGAACGCCATTTTCGATGTTTTCCTTAAGTGCAAGAGCAAACTCATGAGATGATCCTGCCAATTTAAGACGCATGTCAGGATATTTATGATTTGCTTGTTCTATCAAAGCTGGCATCAGTTTAAGATCTGTACTTGCATAATCAGCTCTAAACCAGCGGCCCGTTGAGATGTCCTCCTCTAAACCGGCAATAATATTTTGCAATTCTTCACGAGTAAATGGAATATTTTGCCCTTTTTCACTGCTGGATTGTTCTAAATTTACAGCAAGATTTTCTGTAGAATCACTTGCGCTTGCGGGTGTTTGGGATGAATGAGGGAGGGGTGAAACTTGTGGCTTCATACTATGAACTTTCATATTGATAATTTGATAATCGATAAGTGCTTATTTTCTTTAATTGTGGCTAAAAAATGTTTTAAAAGAGAGAAAAGCAAAAGGGGTGAGAGCCATTCTAGGGCTTAAACAATTACATAAAAAAACGGGGCGGCCCCATCTCTGAGATGCAACAAAGCCCGAGAGTGTTTTCTATCTTCAAGGTTTTAAAATACGAGCTGTAAGTATGTTCATTTTGATAGAATATACCGTTTTGACTGTTATCTTTAAGAGTTTCCGTTACTTGCGGTCTGCATCTTTCTCTCTTTCGAAGGGAAAAGCCCACAAAGCCCATTCCTCACCATAAAGCAGTATCGCTTCATTCTTTATGGATATGGAATACGGCGATGGAAAAAATCTTCATTACAGCATCAGAGATTTGTATTCCGTTGCTCTTTTTCTATGTTGTGAAACAGAAACAGTTTTTGTCTCTGTTGTCACTAAACTTCTCTCAAATCTTTCGGTTAGGGTTTCACCTTTTTTGTTTACTTTTTCATGTTCAGCATCCGGATTGGCTTGTAAATATTCCCTAAGACGTCTTCTTCCTTGTAAGTGTTTGTATAAACGAGGTGGAATATACGGATCTAATTTTTCAGCTGGTAAAGGCGTGTTTGGTTCACATAATATGCCCTTAATATTATCTTTGTGCAGTCTTTCTAATTTTTGAGATTCAAGATAAAGTTTTTTGGCAAGGCTTAAGCTGAACATCCCACATTCAGAGGAGCTTCGTTGAATATCCATTTCTACCATGGCAAAATGAATATTCGGAAATTGGTAATGTTCAAGGGATTGTCGCGTCCTTAATGCAAGTAATGCGGGAAGCGTGTCACGCAGTAAGGTTGGTTCAAAAAAGATCAAAGATGTTTTATTATCAATGGTTTGATGATCGACAACCGCAAAATGGATGCCCCTATCTTGCGCATTAACAATAAATCTGGAAGATGTTATACCGCGCTCGAAAGTGTCTTTGAGTGCAAGGGCAAAGCCGTCAGGGGGGCTTGTAAGTTTGAGATTCATCTCTGGATATTTACGATTTGCTTGATCGACCAAGGCTGGCATCATGTACAGATCTAAAATATCATAATAATTTTTGATCCAACTGCCATCGGCATTATGCTTTTCTAAACCGGCAATAATGTCTTTTAATTCCGCACGATTAAAAGGGGTGTTTTTTATTTTTTCGATGTGGAGTCGTTCTAAATCTGCAGTAAGATTTTCGAATGATGCATCTGCACGCGTATCTTCTGGTGCGCGTGCGCCTTCAGGTGTTGGGGGTGTTTGGGATGAATCAGGGAGGGGTGAATCTTGTGGCTTCATACTATGAACCTCCATATTGATAATCAATGATTATTTTCTTCAATTGTGGCTAAAAAATGTTTGGCTGGCTATGTTTGGGAGAGAGACTTTGTCCCTTGAAAGTTGCGGGCGATGAGAGCATATTGTCGACTTTTTCATAAAAAGGCTTAATTGAGAGATTTTTTAGTTTCAAAAATCTGTGTGTTTTTTCTTCCTTTAAAAGCTGTAAAAACGGTAAGACGTTTGGATGCATTGGCAACGTTATCTTGATATTTTAAGTTACTTTTATTGCGTGTATTGCTCTTGCATGCCTCATCTCAATGAAAAGACAACAGCCTATTTTCAACAGTTTTCCACGTGAAAAATTAAAACGCTTCCCCTATAACAGGTGCTTGTTGTGCAAATACCTATTTTTAGAATAGCTCTTTTTAGGAAGCGTTTTTTGAGTTTTTTCTTAAAGAGAAATATGATTCATCATCTGTTGTAAAATTATCCTACCATGTCTTTTATCCGTCATGAATAAAACTGTATGGATAAAACGGCCCCAAAAAGAACTAAAAATGTTTCTCATGCCCCTTTTCAAGTAGAAGGGGTGGTGCAACATTGGGGGTAAAGTGTATGATGGGGGCGATTTGTTCCAACCAAGGGAGGATAGAGGAACGTTGGGGGCATGAAGAGGGGCAATATTTATCCCGCCCATGCCGTGAAATAGTGTTCTTTTATGGGGCGTGTTATAAGGCAAGCTTCTTAAGTTTAAGTGTTTTTTATGCGGGGTGGATATGGTTAGCCTTGTTTGGGACACTTTAAGCTTTTGGTCAATAACATGCACTGGAATGCTAAGTGATTCTCAAGTGCACTCTGACAAGAACAGTTTTTTTACAAACTGATGGGGGTAAAATCTTCATCCTTTAAGGTGTGGAAAGCAGGAAAAAATGTGCCATGTGTCAACAAAAACAGTTGTATTCATCTTATTTTTGTTCGTGTATTGCTCATCCCTTTTGTGATGTGTTGCATAGGTGTTTTATTTGGGAAGCGTTTTATGCATACTGTTTGGCTTGAATATCTCAAAATCATTTGGTTAATTGGTGATGCAAAAGAAAGATAGTCAGAAAAAGACGAAATACATTTTCAAACAATATACTTTGAAATAGTGTTGCAAAATACAACTCTATTACCCCCGCATAGATATTTCACCACCCTAAAGATTTGATAATGAAATCTAGACACAAAAAAACCCATACCGCGCCCGTTATTAAATACGATTTTTCATATTCTGTCAACAGAAAAACGATTATTTTCCCTTTTTATCGCGGAAATAAATCTACAGGAAAATGCTCATTTATTGGTTGTGCAGCAAGATATGTTGTCTTCATTGGCCTTTTTTTATGTGGCAAAGAACATGTTTTCTCGTGAGAAAGGGGGGGATGGTGAAAGCTTGTTGATGGCGATGTTTGTGGGGGAGGGATGGTTGATGATGTCTTTTGGGCACGGGTGGTGGGGGGGCACGGTTATTGCTATTGTGTTGGCGATGTGATGAGAGAAAGACTTGTGTAGTTGGTTTTGGGGGCGGTGGTTAGGAGCGAGGTTACTCTTAGAGTGGGTTCTTGTGTGGTTGTCCATGGGGATAAAGATCGGTTTTTGCGCGTAAGGTATTATGTTTGTAATTTTGTAAAAAAAACAGCGTCTTGTTTTTAATAACAAAATATTGATTTATAATCATAAATCTATCATTATCATCCGGAATGACAGGTTAAATGATAGCCCCAATTATCGTAGGATGTTATCATTTAAAACCTATGGAGAATCACCTCATGCCATGTCTCTTTTTTGCTATGAATCAAGAAGAGCTATCTGGATAAAACGGACCAAGAAAAAACTAAAAATGCTACTCATGCTCCTCTCAAGTGTTAAGGGTTGTCGCAACTTTGGGGGCAAAGGGGGCAAAGTTGCATGATGGGGTTGGGTTGTTCCAACAGAGGGCGATAGGGGAATGTTGAGAGCGGAAGAGGGGCAATATTTATCTCGCCCATGCTGTGAAATAGTATCTTTTGAGGCAGGGTGACGTAAGTGAGGAGGGTATAATATAAGAGAAGTCTTCTATGACACGTGTAAGTGTTTTTTTATACGGGGTGGCTGTTTTAAAAGTTGTTTGTCGCGCGCATTACATCATTGAAATCCATGAAGAGGCAAGCCTTGTGGATATCAAGTGTTCCCTGCCAAGAGGTGGATTTACAGTTCCACGTTTTTACGCTTTTACAAATATACAGAAAACAGCAGACTTTCGATAACAACACCGTAAAAGCCTATTGCGTGATATCAACCTTAACACCAACGTAATTTGCTCCCTCTTTACTCAATCATCCCTTTCACACCCCTGCTTTTCTTGAAAAAGAACACAGCCTTTGCGTGTTATTTTTACAAAGGAACATGTTTACAAAGGGATGTGGATTTTAGAATCCTTATTCTGTGAGGGGGACGTCAACGATACGTGTTTTTAGCGAATGCTCTTTGGGGTAGAACAGTCAAAATGTTTATAAAGAGCATCAAGAATAATGCGCAAGGAACCAATAAGGGAAGAGAGTGGTTGATCTTCTATAACGAGATATTGTAATGCCGCATGAAAATTGTGTTGACGATGCTGATATTGTGCTTCTTTAATCGCTTCTTGCATATCTTCATAGTGTTCTGTTGCTTTTTGAATCCATTGCTTTTTTGCTTTCTCATCTGATGCGCTATGCGTAAAACCATCATAATAGCCGTTTGGTAAACCTTTTGCACATAAATAGTCGTTTCTGATTTGCAAGTATCGTTGTGCCGTGTCATATTGTTCTTTACTAATGCCTGATGAATCCTCTTTATAGCCAAGCAAACAAAGACGCCCAATATAGGTTCCTACAAGCGGATTTTTCGCTTCTTCGAGGCTTAAACCAAAGTGTTTTGCACGCATTTCAATCGCAGATTGAGGCGGAGATTTGCTGGGGCTTTGGACACGTGAAATATGTCCATTGGGCTCTTTTCGTTTGCCTGTTATTGTCGATCTAGCGCCTTTTTTACGTATTTTCATGAACTTACCATTTGAATGAAAAAGAAACTGTCTGTGGATGGGGGACAGGGATGTAAAAAGCACTTGAAGCAAATATTGTGGGGATATGAGCGCCGTTGCAGATCAAAAAATAAACGATACTAAAAGCCTCTTTAAGTGCAAAGAAAAGAAACGTGGTAGGAAAAAATCATCTTTGTTGAAAGGTATTTCTTATCATTTTTATCTTGTCCTTATCAGTCTTATTTTTCATTCATAGCCGATTATGCACTTTCTAAAGACTTCTCATCTTCTCTTGAAAAATTGAAGAGAATTTTTGTCAAATGTGAATGAAAAAATAAGAAGGATGTTCCATGGCTATGCTATCATTTTTTCGAATGGGCGTTTTTTCTAATGAGATTACGTCTTTCTTTTCTCACAAGCGCTTTGCGGAAAATTTTAATTCTATCTTTAGAACAATCATTCTTTTGTTATTGGGCGCTGTTGCAAGATGTTTGATATACATCACCCTGTTATGCATATCTTTATCCCCTATAAAAGACGTTTATCTTCTATTGAGTGGTAGAGAGCTGTAAGAACAAGCTTCCCCACCCTATTATAATAGCATAAGATACCCGATATTTTCAAATAAAATATCGTTTGTTAGCGCAAAATAAACTGTGAACGGTTAAGCAATTTGTTTTGGTGTTCCTTTTATATATCCTTTATAGAGGATAAATTTTGTTTTGCTGTTTTAATGATTCTTATCATGAGACGGGGGAATGTTATTTAAAGGGTGGGATGCACTATCGAAAGAAGCTACTTTGATTAATGGAAGATGCCTTTATAGGAGGGGTCTTTATAAATGTGGGCGCTTTTATAAAGGTGAGGGGCTGTGAGATATTTCTTTGTTAAGAAAGAATTTTTAAAATGGGTCCTTTTTGATTAAGAAGCTTTCAAATGAGGATTGAAAAACTTTAAGGTTGTTTGTTACGGGCTTTTCATGCTGGATAATTGGTTGCTTATTTGACTTTGTTTTGTGTTGCTTTTTAAAGAGGCATGTCTTAGGGCTTAGAAGCCCATTTCGTGACGGTGCCCGTGAAGGGGGACAACGATATCACCTCCCAGTGAAATAATATAAAATTTGAATAATATAAAGTCTATTGAGCGCTTCCATCTGAGCGCCCCCATCTTTACGTTTGTGAAGAAGCAAGCCGGCATCATCACACATTTCACCAGCTTCCATTGTTGCGATACGCCCTTGGCATGCGAGACAGTTTATTAAGAGATGTTTTTAGTTCTTTCTTTCCTGTTTCACTCCATACGGCTCTTTCTCTTTGTAACGTGCAGGGGACATTATTTGGGGTGATTGCAAGTTGGTTTCAACATGGAACAGATTTGAAATGAAATAATCTTACGATATTCAAGGTTCTCATTCATCATGCAAAAACAATGAATTATTATTATAAATTAATCCCTTAAATGTATATTGCGAGAATGTAGAGTATGTATCTTATTCAAATTTTGTAGTACATTTTAGTAGGCTTCCTTTAAAAGTCTATGGTGTGCTGTGAGATTATAAAATAATCTTTTGCATCTCTATTGCTTTGTTGTTTTTATGGACTTTCCCCATAGTGCATTTGTCAATGTGATTGCACAATCTGTTTGCTGCCATAATGGATGATAGGGGGAGACATGATGACTTTATACTCTAATCCTGCTAAATTTTATTTGGTCATTTTCTGTCATATTCTTCTCTATCGTTTTGGTTTACTTCTCCTATGGGATTATCATTTTAAAAAAGAATGTAAAAATGAGAAGAAATCCTTAGAAACAGCAGAAAAAATTCTTTTGAGCTTCAATCAAATAGAAAAAAATATGATTGTTTTTACAACTTTATTTCTACAATATTGTTTTTTTGCTTTTTTCGATCTTATCCTCTTATGCTGTAAATATTGTCATTTAAGGCGGGGATATACGGCACATAAGGCATACAACGCTCGATCCATTAAATATAAAACAGTAAAAATGTTTAGGCGAGGTCTTGCCTATAGGGCCTTATGCACATGCAGCACATCAGTGCTCAGCAGGCGGAGTGCACTGAGAGCAATTGGATTGTTTACAAACGGATATGGGGTTTAGAATCTTTAACCTCTAAAGAGGTGGGGAGAAATATCGTTATCCTTTGTATCCTATGGGCTCGACTTCATTTTAAGCAATGGTAAACGCTGTCGTTTATGGTGGGCATGTCAGTTTTCCACATGAGATGTTTTTTTAGATTGAGTATTCTTGCTTGTTGCGTTGTGTAAAACATTATCCTTTGAGGTGTGGGTGATGATAGATAAGGGGAAGACAGTGGCGGTTGTGCTTATAAGCCTTTAGAGATTGTAGGGTGTCACGTATAAAGAATTAAAAAATAGATTTACAGGGTCTTATTAGTGCTTGTTTCATGGTGAAAAGAGTGCTAAACGGATTAGCCGCGCTGGTCGCGTGTTATTAAATTATTAAAGAGTGCGTGGGCATTTTAGACGTGGGGGAATATCAACATGATCAAAGATAAATCACAACACCAATCTGCCCATAAGGGAAATATGGCTTCTGTATTACAGCCAGGGTTAGATCAATCGGCTGTTTTCAAAAAATGCATGACTCTCTCAACGAAAGAGTATGTCATCATTTGTTGTTTGGCTATCCTCTTGTTGGTGCTTTTTGTCGCGACTGTCTATATGAAGCCTCTGGAATTTTTTCACATTATATCTAAAGAACAGTTGCAAGCAATGGCGCAAATGAAACAAGAAGATCTTCAAAAAATGTTTTGGGAGATATGGAGACAGCCTGTTAAAAACAATCCTATAATCACGTCTTTGCGGGACGCAGGATGGAATAGTGTTTGGGCTTTTTTATGTCTCTTGCCGCAGAACATTTTTGGCGTTCTTTTAGGATTCTTTCCACTCTTTTTTATCTTTAATGCCATATTGAAACGGGATGTTAAGGAAATGATACTGCTGGGGGAAACATTGCCAGAGAAGCAACAGCAAGATAACTAATCTCGCAACAGAACACAAGAGGGGAACACGTGACTGCTTTTTTTATAAATGCTTTTGTAATCTTGATTATGGTAGGGATGGCTATCTTTATTTGTTGTGCGTTGAGTATGGTTTTGTTTTCTACTGTGAAGCTTATCTTAGAACTTTATTATTCTTTGATAAAACGGACAATATTGTTGTTTGGGATGCGACGGAAATTAAAAAAGGCAACAGTGCAAAGTTTGTGGCATTATAAGACAGAGGGGCGAGGACAGAACGGGGGGCTTGCAACAGAGTTTAGCGCCCTTTCTTTTAAACAATCTTTGAAACTTTCAAGAAAAGATACTTTGATAATCTTTTATATAGCCTTCATTGTGAGTGTGTTTTTCGTATGTGGCTTGGTTATTGCATCTGTTGTTGCAAAATTTGCGCTTGTTGCACCTCAAGCTGCCTCTGGATTGTTTGTTATTGGTGCACTGCCGATGTTGTTTATTTTTGTCTTGAGCGCCTTTAGTTTGCCTGTCATTTTAATTCTTCATAGTCTCCTTTATTATGGCGTGAAAAAAACAGTGAAGAGATTAGAAACAGTTGCTTGAGTAGAGAATAAAAATGATAATTTCACATCAATGCGATAGGGGAAAAAAGGGAGCGTTATGATAAAATATTTGGCTGTTTTAGGGGTCATCATCATTGCCATTTTAATGGTTATGGTTATGATCAGGCTTCCTTACCTGATGATCAAGCATTTAAGAGTGTCTTGTAAACTATCCCAAGAATTGAAAAAGAGTACGGCACAACAAAAGCAAGCCATACAACAATTGCGCAATGATCGGGGAGAGATGAAAAGACAGAATCACGTGCTTGAGACCCTTGATGCAAAAATGCGTTTTCTTAACTTCAAAGAATCTCTGCCTCTTTATCCTAAAGAATGTAAAATAATTCTTTTTGTTTTTATGCTTGTTTTGTTTCTACAAGCTACTTTTTCTATCGCAAATTTTGGATGGTGGCAGAGTGATATGGTTGGCTTTATCTTGCTGCTGTGTAACCTTATATGGTTAGGGTTTATCTTCTTTGTTCCGATCATCGGGCTCATGGGTATAAAATTAACAAAAAAATTGAGAGAAACGCTTCAACAATTGGAAGAAGCGATACAACAACGCGATCAGGCAATCCGTATGCTGAATGTGGAAGGGGGACAAAATGACGAGTAGCCTTATAACATTTATAGTCTGTTCTTTCCTAGTCTTTATGCTCTTAAATGTTTTAATATGCTGGACAATGGGGGTCATTTATTACTTGTTTATTAAGCGTGCGCGGCTCTATTGCAAAGTAAAAAAAGAACTGAAATGCGTACTGAATGAACGCGATAGAGCATTAGAACAAATCTCACAAAAATCAAAAGAAGCAGAATTGAGAGTATGATAAAAAACAGCCTTCTCTTGAAAAGAGGATGGCCTTTGCTTGAAGAAAAAGCCTAATTGTGACGCAAAATTGTAATGATTGTGTCCAAAGTGGCGCGGTTTAAAAATCTTTGTGGTTTCATGATGTGAGCAGAAGGGAAAAGAGTGTGTTTGGGGGCGGGTGATAAGGGGTAAAACTTTTGCATATACGGTGTTTTGTGTAATGGATCGGGCTGCTTCATGGAGGCTTGGAAGTGACGTGTATGCAGTTGTCTATAGGGAAACTTGCTTGAAAAGAGAGGAATTTACTAGAAAAACAGCGAGAATTTTAGATCATCATTGACTAAAGCAGTATGGGGTGTGAGAACTGGGGGTAGAGCCTTCGTCGTTTAAGATGTGAGGAAGATTAAAAAATATTATTATTAAAAGCAGTAATATTTTGTCAATAAAAATAAAATACAATTAAATTTAAACTATAAAAGGCCCTTTTAAAAAGGGCCTTTTATATTAGTTTACAATATACACAAAATGTGTTTACAAACTTTTTGTATATTATACTTTATTATAAACCAATTTTCATGAAATATATAATAATTACTAATAAAAAACTAGCTATTGCATTCAATAAGTCTTTTCCTTTTTCATATATATCGTTTATTGATGCTTGTTCTGATGCTGTTCTATTATTTGTTCTCAGTATATTCAATGTATCCGATATGTTACTTACTGGTTTAAAAAACTGTAAATGCGTTTTCTCAACAGTATAAGGTGCAACAATAGGAGAGGGTTGTTGATTGACTATACGATCAGATTTTTGAATCGCAAGAGCTAAACCACTTGTAATTGCCCCCGCTATGAAAAAATATCTGATATTCATAGTTTTTCTCCTATATTTATTTCTATAAATAAATATCAATATGTATCATATATAAATTCACTTTAAATAACTATAGTAAAAATACAACATTCATAAAAAAGAATAAACTTTGTCTACAAATTGACAAAATTTACCCTTAATTGCCTTAATCAATTCTTTCTGATTTGATTTTATGGATGTTTAAAAAATTTTGAAAATTCTGTACGGAAATGGAATTGCATAAGATGGGTAATAAAATAGCTACGAATAAACTTTTTTGTGTCCTTGGTTAAGGGTTCATAAGAATGAGATGCGATGAAAGTTGAGTAAAACCCTTGAGGGGAAGGATGCACTCTTTTTGAGGGCTAGAGAGTGCATCCTCATAGATTGGATGCCTCCTTTGAGGGTCGGAGGTATCCCTTGAGGGGAAGGATGCACTCTTTTTG
>NZ_JBHIQG010000024.1:0-17101 GCF_042196425.1 Bartonella sp. AD328YNZD
CCTGTGAAAGTGCAACAGTGACATGCCCGCCACTACGCGCATAAGCACCATGTCCCATATGATAATTTAAATAAAGGCTATATGCATCATCAAACCTCACGCCATTGCGTTGAACACTTTGGCGATGATACCAAGCAACAAAATCAGCAGCATCTGCGAAATTCGTACGCCATGCAAAAGACTTTCCTGTAGAGCGAAGATACATTGCCCATGTACTGTCAAGCGCTTGAGCATAACCATAAGCTGTCGACCGACGTTTCCATGGGATAAAACCAAGTAGTTTTTTGCGTGGAGGACGTGCATTATGTCGAAAACTTGATTCCATATTAATGGTTGCAAGAATAATAGGCATAGGAATCCCATAGCGCATTTCTGCTTTTTGAGACGCCTTTCCCCAATTATCAAAAAAACCATTTTTTTGTGCTAAAATAGCGCAAGCATTGTTTGTGTGAGTGGGAGTGGTTGTTGCACAGCCCCCTAGCAGAAACACCAATGCCCCTAAAAACAAAAGGTGTCGCATATTCTCTATTCCTCTCGTTTAAGAAATAAAACAAGATAGAGATACTAAAAAATGATTACCAATCAATAAAGAGCGTGATCTAACTTGTGATATTTAAGAAAATTGTTTTGCGTTATTCCTCATCAACTAAACGCAATGTTTGTGACTGAGCGGATGTTGTCATTTTTGTTGGCTCAGAGTAATTTTCTTTTAATTCGAAAGTTTCAATGCGATTTGCCCGTTTCATAATTTTGGAAGATGATATTAAAATTCCCTCTATATCTTCACCTGCTTTGTAAAAGTGCTTCTGTAGGGCGCGAACACGCATATCCATTCGTCCAAAATCTTCCATCAGTTTTGCCACTTCCGATTGAATTAAATGCGCTTGTTCACGCATCCGCGCATCTTTCATAATGGTTTGTACAACCTGGACAGAGAGCATCAACAAAGATGGTGAAACAATAATCACATGGGCTCTATTGGCTTTTTGTACCAATGCCTCAAAGTCCTCATAAATTGTTGCAAAAATTGATTCCGATGGCACAAAAAGGAAAGCAGTGTCATGGGTTTCTCCAGGAATTAAATATTTCTGCGCAATATCACGGATATGGACTTCCATATCGGTACGAAATTGGCGTTCTGCCTCTTGACGCTCTTGCGTTGATGCGGCTTTACGCATAGCATTCCAAGCCTCTAGAGGGAATTTAGCATCAACAACAAGAGAAGGTGCTTTATTGGGCATATGAATAAGACAATCTGGGCGCTTTCCGTTGGAAAGAGCAGCCTGAAAAGCATAGGCATTTGCTGGTAAGGCATCAGCAATAATTGCTTCCATCCGCCCCTGACCAAAGGTACCACGTGTCTGCTTATTGCTTAAAATGGATTGTAACTGAACAACTTGTCCCGTAAGCGATTGAATATTATTTTGTGCCGCATCAATCACTGCTAAACGTTCTTGCAAACGATTCAAATTTTCATAAGTGGATTTAGTTTGTACCTGAAGTGTTTGACCTAAGCTTGTTGTCATTCCATTGAGTTGCTCACTGAGCGATTTATTCAATTCAGCTTGCCGTTGACCAAAAATTTCCGCCATCGTTTGCATTCGCCCTTGCATTTCAGCTTGTGTTTTTAGCAAGGTAGCCATCTGCATTTGTGCCTCACGCGCACGTTCAGCAGTTTCTTGTTCCAAAAATGTTCTTTTTCGATGAGAATGTATCAGCATAAAAAATGCCAAACAGACAAGTGTAAATAAAAGTAAAACGATTAATTTAGAAAAAAACTCACCAGTGAGTATAGAAAAAAACGAATCAAACATAAAAGGTAATATAACGCTCTTATGGTAAAAAAATGCAAGAATCCGTTATTCAATATTGACCAATAACAAACCTTTGATTAATCTCTTCTTATGCCAATAAGATCTTTAGTTATTTTACCTGATCCGATTTTACGGGAAGAGTCCAAACCCGTTGAGCAGGTCGATTCAGCTCTCCAAAAGCTCGCAGATGATATGTTGGAGACCATGTATCATTCTAAAGGTGTTGGTCTTGCTGCTATTCAAATTGGTATACCACTACGTATGTTGGTTATGGATGTCTCTGGAAATTCTGAAGATGAGCAGAAAAAACCGCTTGTTATTATCAACCCTGAGATTTTATGGCTTTCAGATGAGCGCAATATTTATAAAGAAGGTTGTCTTTCTATTCCTGACTATTTTGCGGAAGTTGAACGCCCTAAACGTCTGCGTGTTCGCTATCAGGACCGTGAAGGAAAACAGACAGAAATTGAAGCAGATGATCTCTTGGCGACTTGCTTACAGCATGAAATTGATCATTTAAATGGGCGTCTTTTTATTGATTACATTTCAAAGATCAAACGCGATATGGTGATACGAAAATTTAAAAAACGCGCAAAAGAAAAAAACACACAGGAAGCAGTTTTGTAATGGCATTACGGTTAAGTTTTATGGGAACACCAGATTTTTCTGTTCCCATTTTACATGCTTTATTGAATGCTGGTCATGATGTTGTCGCTGTTTATAGTCAACCCCCTCGTCCAGCAGGACGTCGGGGGCTTAAATTAATCCCCTCAGCTGTTCACACGGTAGCAAAAGAAAAATCTATTCCTATCTTTACGCCTCAAACACTTAAAACAGCCGAACAACAAGAAAAATTTGCAGCACTTTCTGTTGATGCTGCTATTGTCGTGGCTTATGGACTCCTGTTACCCAAAGCTATTCTCGAAGCACCGCGTTTTGGTTGTTTTAATGCCCACGCTTCACTCTTACCACGTTGGCGTGGTGCTGCACCTATTCAACGAGCAATTATGGCCGGTGATAAGGAAACAGGTATCATGATCATGAAAATGGATGAAGGACTTGATACAGGACCTATTGCTCTTTCTCGTTCTCTCCCTATTACTGATAGCGCCACCAGCGCTGAGCTTTCAAATAAACTTTCAAATATAGCCGCAGAACTTATGATAGAAGCTCTATCAACTCTTGAAAAAGGACAACTTAAACTGACCCCACAATCAGAGGAAGGCATCACCTATGCAGCCAAAATTAGGAAAGAAGAAACCCGCATTGATTGGACAAAACCTGCAGAGTTTATTCATAGGCATATTCGCGCGCTCTCTCCCTCTCCTAGTTGCTGGTGCAATATGAATATCGGTGGACGAGAAGAACGCGTAAAAATTATTGAAAGTCGCTTAACAACAGGAGCTTCTTTTGAAATTGGGAGGATAGAACCAAATTCTTTGATTATTCATTGTGGACAAGGACGGATAGAAATAACCTCTCTCCAAAGATCTGGCGGTAAAATTCTTGATAGCGCAACATTCTTGCGAGGCGCTCATATTTCTGCTGTTTTTTAATATGCCACGTTTTAAACTCACTCTTGAATACGATGGTTCAAATTATGCTGGTTGGCAGCGTCAAGTGGAGCTTCACACGATACAAGGAACTCTTGAACAGGTACTCTTTTCCTTCAGTGGACAACAATTGACCATAACAACAGCAGGACGAACGGATGCAGGGGTGCATGCCACGGGACAAGTTGCCCATGTTGATTTTGAAAAAAACTGGCCCCCCCATACTGTGCGTGACGCACTCAATGCTCTTTTACGTAAACAGGGAGAAGCGATTTCAATCCTAAACGTACAAAATGTCCCTGATGATTTTGATGCACGATTTTCCGCTGTAAAGCGCCATTATCTTTTTAAAATTCTCAATCGCCGCTCTCCACCAGCTCTAAATGCCAAACGCGTATGGTGGATACCAAAACCTCTTAATGCTGAAGCTATGCATGAAGCTGCGCAAAAGCTTGTTGGACAACATGATTTTACAACTTTCCGTTCAGCACATTGCCAAGCCAAAAGCCCTATTCGTACCCTTGAACGCCTTGATGTTCAAAGAGAAGGAGAGGAAATCTTCCTTTATGCACAAGCTCGTTCTTTTCTTCATCATCAAATCCGTTCATTCGCAGGAAGCCTCATGGAAGTGGGTATTGGACGTTGGACAACACAAGATCTTGAAGCAGCTCTTCACGCTAAAGATCGCAAACGCTGTGGTGTTGTTGCCCCCCCCTCAGGACTTTATTTAACCAAAGTAGAATATTAATGATCCTTCAAGCGTTAACGCCTCAAAAACTGTTAAGGCAGCATATAAAAAGAACGAATTTCTTCAAACGCTTCTGCTGCTGTATTGACAAATTTCACAAAATTAACATCACTGGGAGAGATCGTACCTTGTGCAGATAGATACTCAAAGTTGATAGCATTGCTCCAAAACTCTTTGCCAAACAATAAAATTGGTACCTGTTTCATACGCCCCGTCTGTACTAAAGTTAACGTCTCAAACAGTTCATCCAGAGTCCCAAATCCTCCAGGAAAAATGGCTAATGCTTTCGCTCGTAATAAAAAATGCATTTTTCGCATCCCTAAATAGTGAAAATTAAAACACAAATGCGGCGAAACATATGAATTAGGCTCTTGCTCATGCGGTAAAATAATATTCAAGCCAATTGTTGGAGCCCCAACATCACAAGCACCACGATTTCCCGCCTCCATGATCCCTGGTCCGCCCCCCGTAACAACCACAAATTCACGATATTCTGTCGTAGCAGAATAGAGTGAGCACAAACGCGCAAACTCTCTTGCTTCATCGTAATAATGTGACATAGCACGCAAATTTTTCTTTTGTGTTTCATTTTTTGCTGCCCACGCAGCTTGCCTAGGTTCAGGAATGCGCGCACCACCAAACAAAACAACTGTCGATTGAATATTATATTCTTTAAGAGTTATTTCCGGCTTTAAAAATTCAAGACCAATACGTTGTGAGCGCAGCTCTGGACGCATCATAAACTCTTGATCGATATAGGCTAAACGATAAGTAGACGAACGCACCTGTGCTGAATTAGAGACTTTATGTATTTGTTGTAGAGCATCCTTCGTATGGAGAAGTGGTGTCCAGTTTTCTTGCTCTGCTTTTCTTTTTTCTTTACAGCCTTTTTTCATGCACCTGTCCTACTTCCTCATCGTTTTATTGACTGAAAACATTTCTTCGCGTAAGTCATAGAGAATAAATCTTGAAGCTTTCAACTTGTTTAACGGAACTATGTTCATGATCAATCTCACACAACTTGAAATCATTATCGAAAAAGCATTTGATGATCGTGATTCTATTGATACTACCACAAAAGGTGAAATTCGTGAGAGTGTCGAACACGCATTGAATCTTCTCGATAAAGGTGCAATTCGCGTCGCAGAACGGCAAAAAAACGGACAATGGCATGTTCATCAATGGTTGAAAAAAGCTGTTTTGCTCTCTTTTCGGCTTAACCCTATGCAAATTATTGCCGGTGGTGTAAATGGAACACATTGGTGGGATAAAGTTCCTTCAAAATTCTCTGGTTGGCAAGAGGCAGATTTTAAAAGTGCTGATTTCCGTTCCGTTCCTGGAGCCATTGTACGTCATTCTGCTTACATTGCACCCAATGTTATATTGATGCCATCCTTTGTCAATCTCGGCGCCTTTATCGATGAAGGAACAATGGTTGATACATGGACCACCGTTGGTTCTTGTGCACAAATTGGTAAACATGTTCATCTTTCTGGCGGTGTTGGTATTGGAGGTGTTTTGGAACCCCTGCAAGCAAATCCAACAATCATTGAAGATCACTGCTTTATCGGTGCACGCTCTGAAATTGTTGAAGGCTGTATTATTCGTGAAGGCGCTGTTTTAGGAATGGGAGTCTTTATTGGAAAATCAACAAAGATTATTGATCGTACAACAGGTGAAATTTTTATTGGTGAAGTACCAGCCTATTCAGTGGTTGTACCGGGTTCTCTCCCCGGAAAACCTTTACCAAATGGTGAAGCAGGCCCAAACCTTTATTGTGCTGTTATTGTAAAACGCGTTGATCAAAAAACACGAGAAAAAACATCCATTAATGATCTTTTACGTTCTTAGACACAAGATTAATGCATAATAATATTTTCTCGTTTTTTAACTTGAATAATAACCTCGAATACAAGGATTCTCTCATTTCAAATCCTTTCATAGTGAATCAATCACTATCATTTCCTTGCTCGTCACAAATGCTGTTGGTCTGTGGGTAAGAAACACTTCAAGAAAAGAGTGAAATACCTTTAATGAATTCTCTCTATCGCCAAGAGCTATCATAATATTTTGAGCTGAAAAAGAGTATGATGGGTGCGCTTTGCACCTTTCTGACGCATAAAGATGTGGCGCCAAATGGGTTTCATGTAATTTACAATGAATTTCACATTATATTTTGTTGCAGCCCCCGTTGTGAAATGAAGTTTGATGTATTGAGAGATGTTTCTTTGAAACAAGTGCACAAACGTGCAACACAACAAATGTATTTTGTTTAAAGCATTCTGTTTTACATGAGAAAGTGACACCATTCGCAATACACAAAAACATGAAGCACAGTGCGATTCTATTTAAAAGTGTTCTTTAAGCACCTGAACCAATCGACAAAAGCAAAAGCGCAACCAATGAGAGAAAATATTCCTTTTTCCATTATTTATTCATTTTGAGCGCTTGGATAAATGCCGATTGTGGAATTTCTACTTTTCCAAATTGGCGCATCCGCTTTTTGCCTTCTTTTTGCTTTTCCAAAAGTTTGCGCTTACGCGTAACATCACCCCCGTAACATTTCGCTGTTACATCTTTACGCAAAGCACGAATTGTTTCGCGCGCTATAACCTTACCACCAATAGCCGCTTGAACTGGAATCTGAAACATATGCTGAGGAATAAGATCTTTCAGTTTTTCACACATGGAACGCCCGCGCTTTTCTGCAATCGTGCGGTGCACAAGCATAGACAATGCATCTATAGACTCTCCATTTACCAAAATAGACATTTTAACTAAATCCCCTTCTGCATAATCTGTCATTTGATAATCAAAAGAAGCATAACCCTTTGAAATCGATTTTAGCCGATCATAAAAATCAAAAACAACTTCATTCAGTGGTAAATCATACGTTACCATAGCACGGGTTCCAACATAGGACAAACCAACCTGTACCCCGCGCCGCTCTTGGCATAGCTCTAAAATTGACCCAAGATAATTATCAGGCGTCATGATTGTCGCTCGAATCCATGGTTCTTCTATGGAAGAAATTTTAACCACATCAGGCATATCTGCTGGATTGTGCAACTCTTTAACAGAACCATCATTCATATTCATGCGATAAACAACCGAAGGTGCTGTCGCAATTAAATCCAAATTAAACTCACGCTCTAATCGCTCTTGAATAATTTCAAGATGCAGAAGTCCCAAAAAGCCACAGCGAAAACCAAAACCCAAAGCCGCGGATGTTTCCATTTCAAAAGAAAAACTCGCATCATTTAAGCGTAATTTGCCCATGGCTGCACGCAAATCATCAAAATCGGCAGCATCAATTGGAAAAAGTCCACAGAAGACAACAGGTTGCGCCGGCTTAAAACCAGGCAAAGCATTTTCACAAGGACGACGCTCTTCAGTAATCGTATCCCCAACCCGTGTGTCTGCTACCTCTTTGATAGAAGCAGTGATAAAACCAATCTCACCTGGTCCTAATTCATCAACCTGTACCATTTTAGGTGTAAAAACCCCAACGCGCTCAACTGGATATTTTGCTCCTGTACCCATCATACGAATGGTTTGGCCTTTTTTTAAAATACCATCTATCACCCGTACCAAAACAATGACACCAAGATATGCATCATACCAGCTATCAACCAACATTGCTTTCAAGGGATTTGCAACATCGCCTGTACGTGGAGGTGGTAATTGTGCAACAATTGCCTCCAAAACATCAGGAACACCCAAACCTGTTTTTGCTGATATTTCTACTGCTTGAGATGTATCAATGCCTATCACATCTTCAATTTGTTCTTTAACACGCTCAGGTTCTGCTGCTGGAAGATCAACTTTATTGAGAACAACAACTAACTCATGGGAATTATCAATGGCTTGATAAACATTTGCTAATGTCTGCGCCTCTACGCCTTGGCTTGCATCCACCACTAACAGAGAACCTTCACAAGCTGCCAATGAACGCGAAACCTCATAAGCAAAATCCACATGACCAGGTGTATCCATAAGATTTAAAATATAGGTTTCACCATTCTTTGCCTTATAGTGTAAACGTACCGTTTGTGCTTTAATAGTAATTCCACGTTCACGCTCAATATCCATGGAATCGAGTACTTGTTCTTTCATCTCACGTGTTTCAAGCCCACCTGTTATTTGAATCAAACGATCAGCTAAAGTGGATTTGCCGTGATCAATATGCGCCACGATGGAAAAATTACGAATATAATTACGATCTATTGTCATATAAGGCGATTTAGCAAAGAATAATACAAAACGCAAAGACCAATTATGCTCCGGCTTCTATCAAAAGAATATAAACCTAAAAAGCTTCTCAAAACACAACTTTTCATAGACTAAAAAATGAGGCTTTTGTTTGCTAAATTAAATCCAAGGGTGCTAAAATGATCTTTTCACATCTTGTTTGATAACTCATATGCTGGCATTATATAATAAGATATTGATTTATAAATATAATTTAGCATTATTTATATTGAATTAGAACCTTGAGTACCGTAAGATTCTCTCATTTCAAATCTGTATATCTTGAATCAATTAAAATCACTTACTTGCACATTACAAGCGGCATAAGTGTGTGGATAAAATTTATATAAGAAAGAACTAAAAATGGCTCTTATGAACCCGTTTTAATGCAAGAGCTGTCGGCAACACCCACGAGCTGGCAAATAGTGTGATGGTGCCGACTTACTTTTTCATAAGCATAAAGATGGGGGTGCTCAATGGATTTACCGTTATACTATTCATAGGCACCGTCGCGAAATGGGATTGAGAGCGTTAAGAGATGTTTCTTTAAAATAAGCCCGTGAATATGCAACGCAATAATGGATGCGTATATCACTAAGGCTTTCAATAAAATGCACAAGAAATGCTTTTTATTTGTGCGCAATAATCTGTTTTTTTCAGCAATCTTATAAAATAAAATGGATATTGAGAGAGATAATTTTCTTCTCAATGTTTAAAACTTTAGAAATAAGCTTTATTGAGTAAAGTTTTTATGCCCTTTTATACAACGCCTTTCTTCTTTCATTAAAGATAAAAAAACATCAAATCTCTTCTATTAATTTGGTAGTGTTTTTATTTATAATGACTATTTATTGTTTTGCAAATTAAATAAAAACCCTGAATATCGCGAACCTTTTTCATCTTAAGCTTGCTTATGGTAAATTAATCAAATTTTTTTACACATTACAAACAGAACTGGACAAACAGGACTGGTGTATGGATAAAGCCGTTTAAGGAATGAGTAAAATACTTCTTAATAAACTCTTTCAAGTACCAAAACTTGTCGTAATGGTAATTGATAAAGAAAATAATGCTATTAACTTTAATTTTTTATTTTAAGTAAAAATGGTGATATTTCATGGCCTTTATACATTTCACATGGACCATCAATGGGTACAATATCCATTGAGAAAATATATCTTTTAAAAAAGTGCGTTAATGTACACCATTATGAGGGCTGCTTTGAGCGTTTCTATTTTGCATGGGAGTTAAATAACAAAAGGAATAACGTGCGACAGTGCATAGTTTTCATTATTCAAAAATATTACCGTAGATGTTTTTGAAAGTTGTTAAAGCCGAATTTAAAAATGATCGTAAAGATGCGTATTAATTTTCACTTTTACAACTTAATGCTTAGCTCAATGAAGTTTGTTTTTCCTTTTCAGAGGTTAGAAAACAGATAGAAGCATACTCTTGCTCCAATTTGGCATGCAAAAGCTGGAATAATTTATAGAATTCTTAATCATCTTAATATTAAAAAAAACTTTAAAAATGAAAACTCTACAAGCAAAAATCTCGTGCAATAAAATCATAATAAAAAAATGTATAGCTAATCAATTTTTTTAATTGCTTTATTTTTTTTACGCCATTGTGAAGGTTGTAATTCAGCCACAATGATCCCAATAAGAATAAGCAAACCGCCCAATAAAGCTAAGGGAGATAAACGTTCTCCAGCCAAACGCCCAACAATACCAGCCCATACCGGTTCACCTGCGTAAATGAGTGTCGCACGCGTAGGGGAAATAGACTTTTGTGCCCAATTCATAGCTAATTGAATGATGGCACTCATTAATGCCAATCCTATACCAATATTAAACCACACCCACGAAAATTCAGGAATGCTTTCACCCATCAAAGGCATACAAGCAAATGAAAAAAAACCACTAAAAAATAACTGAATAATGGTTACACGCCGACTATCAACCTTGTTCGCAAAAATTCCGATGAGTATGACTTCTCCAGCAATCGCTAATGCACCTAACAAAGTCAAAATTTCACCTTTTGAAAAATCAAAACTTCCAGGCTTTTGTCCTGAAATGAATACAAGCCCAATAAAAGCGAAAACAATACCAATCCAACAGGCTAAACGGGGAGGTTTTTTAAACACAATCCATTGCAAGATTGGAACCATCGGTACATAAAGCGCTGTGATAAAAGCCGACTGACTACTAATAATCGTTTGAAGTCCAGCTGCTTGAAAAGCATACCCCAAAAACATGGCTAAACCAATCGCCATCCCAGCAAAAACTTCATAAACAGTTATCCTTTTTATAGAGCGCCAAAAAATTGCCCCACATATAAGAGATGCAACAATAAAACGAAATCCAACAAAAAATAGAGGACCGCTATAGCGTACCGCAATGTGAATGACTAAAAATGTAATGCCCCACAATATTGTCGCAGCAAATAGTGCCAATTCTGGTTTACTTAATAAAGGATATTTAAACTGTTTTATACTTTTCATGAAAAGCCTTCTCCTTCAATTTTCCGCACAATTTATGAAACAATAAGCGTTCCAATTCCCTGTTCGGTAAACAGTTCTAGTAAAACAGGATGAGGGGTTTTACCGTTTAAAATGACAACACCTTCCACACCATTTTGAAGGGCTTTTATACAAGTCTCTACTTTTGGGATCATGCCTCCTGAAATTGTTCCATTTTTGATAAGTTTCTCAGCTTCAGAAACTGTCAATTCTTTTAAAAGTTTACCCTGTTTATCCAAAACACCAGGAACATCAGTGAGAAATAAAAGGCGTTTAGCCTCTAATGCACCAGCAATAGCTCCAGCAAAAATATCAGCATTAATATTGTAAGTTTTACCATCGCGTCCTGGAGCCACAGGAGCAAGAACTGGTATCATTTCAGAACACGCTAAGAGATCTAGCAATGTGCGATCAACTTCAATAGGCTCACCAACAAACCCCAAATCTAAAACACGTTCAATATGAGAATCAGGATCAATGACAGTTTTATAAGCCTTTTCGGCAAAAACCATATTGCCATCCTTGCCGCATAATCCTATTGCCCATTCACCCTCAGCGTTGATGAGAGCAACAATTTCTTTGTTTATGGATCCCGCTAAAACCATTTCAACAACTTCAACAATCCGTTCATCGGTTACCCGTAAACCGTTTTCAAATCGTGATTCAATCCCCATTTTCATTAAAATTTTAGCAATTTGAGGTCCACCACCATGAACAACAATAGGATTAATCCCTGATTGCTTTAATAGAGCAATATCACGCGCAAATGCTCTTCCCAAAGCGGGATCACCCATAGCATGGCCGCCGTATTTTACCACGACCGTTTCATTTTCATATTTTTGCATATAAGGTAAAGCAGACGATAAAAATGCTGCTTGTTTTTCCAAAACATCTACATCATCGTTTTTAGCATCATCCATCAATAGAGCCTCCTCATCACTTTTTACCATCTCTTAATGAAACTTAGGAAAAGTGAAAACAATAAAACCAAGCTTTACTCTATCCATCCCCCTGAAAATCGTCAATTTTCTTTTAATTTACGAAGATGAAACACAAAAAATATCCTTTAAAAATTGACCGTAAAAAATTAAACAAAATAGGTGTCAAAAAACGTCATTACTTTATGATCTTATGTATAAAATTGAAAAGCAAAATTTTGAAAATTTTTTAAGCGACGCCCTATATTCAATTCATTAATTTATACCTATGGATACTTAACAATGAATAGAAATATATACAACCATTGATTTTATAAGATAAAAGCAAAATTTTCTTATCATAATAAAATTAACCTATCGCCAAGATAAGAAACCACTCAACCGCTTTAGTAACCTATCTCAATTTTTCTTTAATGAAATTGTCAAACGAAGTTCGACCGGAGACTATAACTTTGGTTTTTAAAATTTGACTTTTTTCAATCATTAAACATGAGAAAATGTCAATTAAATATCCCTTTATGAAGAATTATAATACGTTGATTTATAATAATAATTTTATATATTTATAGCGTAAAAACCCTAAATGAGAAGTCTGAATATAAGAATATTTTGTCATTTTAACTCTCACATTTCAAATCAATAAAAACCGTTGGCTTGTATGTTACAAATGAACTTGGTATTATAAATACTATAGAAAGCTTAAAATACCTCTTATTAATGCTCTCAATAGCAAAAGATGCAGCAATGTTTGAAACGAGGAATGATAGTGTCAACTTACGCATACATGAGCGTAAAAAGAGTGGTGTACAATGAAGTTTTATACCCTTTCAAGCACCATCGCATGCAATCGGGGTACATCCATTAGGAAATGTTTCTTCAAAATAAGCGTATAGATTTGTAACACAATGATCTTCTGTATGGGCGTAAGAGATTTACCTCTATTAAAGATCGCGAAAACAAAAGCGTGAGGGACTATGTATTCCATTATTAAATACTACTTTGAATATTTCTGAAAGGCGCAAAGCTAAGTGAAAAAGAAGTGGCAAAGCTGGAATTTTCTACTTTTATGCTTTTATATTCTCCTCAACTTTAGCTATATCCTCGTTGCAAAAATTACTTAAACAGATATATACAATACTCTTGTTTCACTCCGACATAAAAAAGTTGCAACAGTAAAGAACATACTGAACTGCCTTAACATTTATCCATTTATCTCAAACATACTGCTCCATGAGATCTGAATTGATTTACAGATAACAGCAAAAGCAAGCGCTTTATTAAAATACAAAACCAAATCCACAATCTAAAAAGACATGATTACTGCTAAAAGCTGAGATGAAGCATGTAAAAGTTATTTTGAATAAGAATAACCCGTATTTTAAGGAAAGCAGTGGTTTAAGGCTATGAAAATGCCAGAAATAAAATCGGTTATAAGAAGTTGATACTTTATTTGAAAAAGATGAATTGCCTAACAGCTTATTTAGCGTTTCTTGGCAAGCTGCTAACTATTTTATAGTTTTATTTATAGAGCCTTTAAAAAGAAATTTTCAGTGAAAAAATAGATACAAAAAATACTGAATGCATAAAGACAGCCATCATGACACCGGCAATATTTATTATCAATCACTCAATTGCGTTCTTATATGGATAAGCCCTTTTTAAAATGTCATAGACATTCAAAAATAAGACTTATCCATAAAACTCATGAAATATAAAAACTATCAGCAGCAGGAGTTTATCCTAAATTAGCTGTCTCTCTCTTTTCTTTTTAAAGAAAAAAATGCTTTTCAAAGATAATGAGACAATAGAACACTTAATGAAAATAACTTTCCCACAGTTCTCTCTAATTATTCTGAGAACATTCACATATTTTAACCAGAAATATTTTCAAAAAATTCTTTCATCCGTGAAAAAAAACCATGTGATTGCGGTGAATTTTCATGATTTGAGAGCTTTTCAAATTTTTGCAACAATTCACGTTGTTCTTGCGTTAATTTCTGCGGTGTCTCAATCGTGATATGGATGTAAAGATCACCCCTTGCTTGCTGACGGCGCAACATGGGCATACCTTTGCCTCTAAGGCGGAATTGACGTCCATTTTGTGTTCCTTCTGGGATCTTAACACGTGCTTTAACACCATCAAGGTCGGAAACTTCAAACTCTCCTCCTAAAGCAGCTGTTACCATTGAAATAGGAACGCGACAGTGAAGATCTGCTCCTTCTCGCTGAAAAAACTCATGCGGTTTAATGGAAAGAAAAATATAAAGATCACCATTGGGGCCACCACGAATACCAGCATCACCCTCACCAGAAAGGCGAATACGCGTTCCATCTTCAATACCAGCTGGAACATTTACGCTCAATGAACGTTTTTTCTCTATACGCCGTGTCCCCTGACATTTGGGGCACGGATCGGTAATAGTTTCACCCCGTCCATGACATGTAGGACATGTCCGCTCAATAGAAAAGAAACCTTGCGCAGCACGCACACGTCCAGATCCATGGCATGTTCCACAAACTTGTGGCTTAGAGCCCTTTCTCGCTCCTGATCCTTCACAAACATCACACGTAACGGAACTGGGAATATTAATTTCTGCAGTTTTTCCTGAAAATGCCTCTTCTAAAGTCACTTCCATATTATAACTCAAATCTGCACCACGTTCGCGACTATCACCACGCTTACGGTGGGTCCCTCCCATAATCTCACCAAAAAAGTCTTCGAAAATATCCGCAAATCCACCACCAGCAGCAAAACCACTAAAGGGATTTGCTCCCCCTTGACCACCACTATTTTCAAAGGCCGCATGGCCAAATCGATCATAAGCAGCACGCTTCTGGGGATCTTTAAGAACTTCATAGGCTTCGCCAATTTCTTTGAATTTTCGCTCTGCCTCTTTATCCCCCGCGTTGCGATCAGGATGATATTGCATTGCCAACTTACGAAAAGCAGATTTCAACTTTTTATCATCACATTCGCGAGTCACGCCAAGAATTTCATAATAGTCAACCTTCATCATGTATTCCTGATAATTTTTCTGTCATCCAACTTTATGGATAATATTGCTTTTAATTTATATTTTTAGCAACAAAGTTGCAACTTATCTCAAATAATAAAGCCCAGCCTTATATTTCAAAGGCCGGGTTTATAAATTAATCAACACATACGCTGACACTATTTCTTCTTATCATTAACTTCTTCAAAATCAGCATCGACAACATCATCATTCTTTGTTTCTGTTTCAGTGTCCGCGCTCGCTGCTTGTGAAGCTTCATACATAGCCTGTCCAAGTTTCATACTGACTTCTGCTAATTTTTGCATCTTTGTTGCTATCTCTTCCGTATCACTGCCTTCAAGCGCAGATTTCAAATCAGAGATTGCTGTTTCAATCTGTCCCTTTTCTTCAGCTGATACTTTATCGCCATATTCATTGAGCGACTTTTCAGTTGAATGAATAAGAGCCTCCGCTTGATTTCTAGCTTCAACACCTTCACGGCGTTTTTTATCCTCAGCCGCGTGCTCTTCTGCATCCTTTACCATTTTTTCAATATCAGCATCACTTAAACCACCTGATGCCTGAATACGAATTTGATGCTCTTTCCCTGTTCCCTTATCCTTGGCCGAAACATTAACAATACCATTCGCATCGATATCAAAAGTAACTTCAATTTGAGGTATACCACGTGGTGCTGGAGGAATACCAACAAGATCAAATTGAGCCAATAACTTATTATCACTTGCCATTTCCCGTTCACCTTGGAAAACACGAATCGTTACAGCACTCTGGTTATCATCAGCTGTCGAAAAAACTTGCGATTTTTTCGTCGGGATAGTGGTATTGCGCTCAATAAGGCGTGTGAAAACCCCACCCAAGGTTTCAATACCCAAAGATAAAGGTGTTACATCTAGCAACAACACATCTTTGACATCGCCTTGCAATACACCTCCTTGGATGGCAGCGCCCATTGCAACCACTTCATCAGGGTTAACGCCTTTGTGTGGATCCTTACCAAAGAAGTTCTGCACAACTTGCTGAATCTTAGGCATACGTGTCATACCACCCACTAAAACAACTTCGTCAATCTCACCAGCCTTTAATCCAGCATCTTTCAACGCAGCTTTACAAGGTTCGATGGTACGCTGGACTAAATCGTCAACGAGAGATTCAAATTTTGCCCGAGTCAATTTCATTGTTAAGTGCTTGGGACCTGATTGATCTGCCGTGATAAATGGTAAATTAACTTCTGTTTGCTGTGACGAAGAAAGCTCAATCTTTGCTTTTTCTGCTGCTTCTTTTAAGCGCTGTAAAGCCAGTTTATCATTTTTCAGATCAATTCCTTGCTCTTTTTTGAATTCATCGGCAAAATAACCGACCAAGCGCATGTCAAAGTCTTCACCCCCTAAAAATGTATCCCCATTGGTTGACTTAACCTCAAAAACGCCATCTCCAATTTCAAGGACTGAAATATCAAATGTACCACCACCAAGGTCGTAAACAGCAATTGTTTTTCCGTCCTTTTTGTCCAAACCATAAGCTAAAGCAGCAGCAGTTGGCTCATTAATAATCCGTAAAACTTCAAGTCCAGCAATTTTACCTGCATCTTTCGTGGCTTGACGTTGCGCATCATTAAAATAAGCAGGAACCGTAATAACGGCTTGTTCAACTTTTTCACCAAGATAAGATTCTGCTGTTTCCTTCATCTTTTGCAAAATCATAGCTGAAATTTGTGACGGAGAATATTTCTTTCCCGCCTCTTCAACCCATGCATCACCATTGTCACCTTTAACAATTTTATAAGGAACAAGCGCTTTATCTTTTTCAACCATAGGGTCATCAAAACGGCGCCCTATCAAACGTTTAACTGCAAAAACTGTCCCTTCAGGATTTGTCACCGCCTGCCGTTTAGCAGGTTGCCCAACAAGCCGCTCCCCCCCATCAGTAAAGGCAACAACGGAAGGTGTTGTTCGCGCTCCTTCTGAGTTTTCAATAACTTTTGCATTTTTGCCATCCATAACAGCCACACAAGAGTTCGTTGTCCCCAAATCAATACCAATTACTTTTGCCATATTATAATCTCCATTCAGCAAGCTACCTCAACCTTCATAAAGCATCTTTTTAAGATAGCTCCTCATAACACCTAAAGCCCGTATATTGCTTCAAGCAACATAAATAATAATAAACTGCAAGTCGCAACAAGCCTTGCTGCCTCGTATATAAGAACAGGCTTTTATTGCTACAAGAGAATAATGAGAGAAACATCTCCAAAATAAAAAATTT